>DATCUS010000335.1:0-13711 GCA_036561845.1 Tardiphaga sp.
GTCGCCGCCGATGGCGGCACGACCCCCATGCGGGCCTGCGCGCGCGCCAGCGCGACCTCGGCCTCGATGTAACGGCCGATCAGGGCCTCGTCGGCGAACACCGCCCGCATCTCGGCGGTGCCGAACATGTCGCGGAACAGAACGGAATCGAAAACGGTGCTGCCCACGCCAACTCCCCGGATTTTTATGTTCGTACATATTAAAATGTACGAACATAATGCCCGAGTCAACATCCTTTCTTGACGAATCCGGCCCGGGTCGGGCTTCCATGGCGCGGCGAATGGGAGGCAGGTCTTTGGAAACGCGTTACGCTTACGTTGCCCGGGCGCTGACGGAGGCGATTGCCGAGGGCCGCCATCCGGTCGGCTCGGTGCTGCCGAACGAGTTCGAACTGGCCGAGCATTTCTCCGTCAGCCGTTCCACGGTGCGGGCCGCGATGCGCGAACTGCAGGCATCCGGCCTCGTCAGCCGCAAGCGCAATGCCGGCACGCGCGTCGAGGCGCGATCGCCGCAGCGCGGGGCCGGCGGCTTCACCCAGGCGCTGGGGTCGATCGAGGCGGTGCAGCAGTTCGGCGTCGAAACCGAACGCCACGTGCAGCGCGTCGCCGATATCGTCACGGATGACCAGCTGGCCGATGCGCTGGGCTGTCAGCCGGGCCGGCGCTGGCTGTGCATCTCCAGCCTGCGCATGATCCCCGGAGATGCCACCCGGACGCCGATCTGCTGGACCGATGTCTATATCGACGCCGCCTTCGCCAGCGAGGTGCGCCAACGGATGAATGGCCACCGCGATATCTTCGGCACGCTGGTCGAGCAGATCTCGGGTCGCCGCTTCAGTGAAATCCGCCAGGACATCAACGCCGTGGGCGTGCCCGTCGACAAGGCCGAGGCGCTGAAAGCCGATCCCGGCGCCCATGCGCTCGCGATCCGGCGCCAGTATCTGTTCAGTTCGAACGAGATGGCGGAAGTCTCGCTGAGCATCCATCCGGCCGATCGCTACAGCTATACGACCCGGTTGACGCGTCAGGACGCAAGGCCTGCGTGACCTCTCCCATGCCGGCCGTTCAAGGCGTCGCTGCCATGGCGACGCCTTGAACGCATGGTTGCGATGCGAGGGTGTTTCCGGTGCGCGTTCAATCCGCGAACTGGTTGGTGGCGCGGATGATCGGCGCCCAGCGATCGATCTCGCTGATCAGCGTCGCTTGCAGCGCGGCCGGCGTGGCCTGATCCTGCGCGACGGGGTCGGTATTGATATCGTTGAACCGCTTCACCAGCTCGGGGTCGCGCAGCGCCGCCTGCAGTGTCTTGGACAGCTTCTCGATGACGGCGTCGGGCGTCCCCTTCGGCGCATAGATGCCGTGCCAGGCGCCGACCTCGAAGCCCTTCAGCCCCGCTTCGTCGGCGGTCGGCAGATCGGGCATCGACGACAGCCGCGTCTTGGTGGTGATGGCGTAGCTCTTGACCAGTTTGGCGGCGATCGGGCCGGTGGTGTTGGTGGTCTGGTCGCAGGTGAGGTCGATCTGTCGGGCGATCAGGTCGTTCATCACCGGGCCGTTGCCTTTGTAGGGTACCGGCAGGATCTCCTTGCCAACCGCGGTCATGAACAGCATGCCGCACAGTTGCGAGGCGGCGCCGAGGCCGGCATTGCCGAAGGTCATCTTGTCGCCGTTGGCCTTGATGTAGGTGACGAGTTCGGCCAGCGTGTTCGGCGGCAGGTCGGGACGGCCGATGATGGTCATCGGCGCGTTGGTGACCAGGCCGATCGGCGCGAACGCGGTTTTGGTGTCGTAGGGCAGCCGGCGATACAGCGTTGCGGCGGTCGAGATGCCGATGTGATGGATCAGCAGCGTGTAGCCGTCGGGTTCGGCGCGCGCCGCGCGGGCGGCGGCAATCGTGCCGCCGGCGCCGGTGGCATTCTCGATGATGATGGTCTGTCCCAGCAGTTTCGACATGGTCGCCGCGGTGACGCGCGCGACCGTATCCGTCGCGCCGCCGGCGGCAAACGGCACCAGCAGGGTGATGGGCTTGCTGGGGTAGCTCTGCGCACAAGCGGGCGTGGTGAACATGGCGAGTGCCACGGCCGCGATGGCTTTCAGCTTCATAGTTGCCTCCCTGGGGTCTTGTTATTGGTGATCACCGCCCGCCGTTCGCGGGCGATGCCGTTCAGACGTTGGAGCTGTGGATCGCCTCGACCACCGCGTCGGTCACTTCTTTCGTCGTCGCGGTGCCGCCAACGTCCGGCGTCATGATGCCGGCGCCGGTGACCTGCTCGACCGCACGCATCAGCCGTGCGGAAGCGTCGGCCTCGCCGAGATGATCGAGCATCTGCGCTGCGGTCCAGAAACTGGCGACCGGATTGGCGATGCCCTTGCCGGTGATGTCGAAGGCCGAGCCGTGGATCGGCTCGAACATCGACGGGAAGCGGCGCTCCGGATCGATATTGGCGGTCGGTGCCACGCCGAGGCTGCCGGCCAGCGCGCCGGCCAGATCCGACAGGATGTCGGCATGCAGATTGGTGGCGACGATGGTGTCGAGACTCTGCGGCTTCAGCGTCATCCGCACGGTCATGGCATCGACCAGCATCTTGTCCCAGGTGACATCAGGGAATTCCTTCGACACTTCCTCGGCGATCTCGTCCCACATCACCATGCCGTGGCGCTGCGCGTTGGACTTGGTGACCACGGTGAGGAACTTGCGCGGCCGTGACTGCGCCAGCCTGAAGGCGTAGCGCATGATGCGCTGGACGCCGACGCGGGTGAAGATCGCCACTTCGGTACCGACCTCCTCCGGCAGTCCGCGATGCACGCGACCGCCGCAGCCGGCATACTCACCTTCGGAATTCTCGCGCACGATCACCCAGTCGAGATCGCCGATGCCCACATTGCGCAGCGGTGAGGTGATGCCGGGCAGGATCTTGGTGGGCCGCACGTTGGCGTACTGGTCAAAACCCTGGCAGATCGGCAGCCGCAGGCCCCACAGGGTGATGTGGTCGGGCACGTCGGGCGCGCCGACCGCGCCGAAATAGATCGCGTCGAATCTCTTCAGCTGGGCCAGCCCGTCGGCCGGCATCATGACGCCATGCTTGCGGTAATAGGCCGAGCCCCAATCGAAGGTCTCGACGTTGAACTTCACATCGCCGATGCGGGTCGAGAGGCTTGCGAGCACGGTGGTGCCGGCTTCGATGACCTCGGGGCCGATGCCATCGGCCGGAATCGCCGCGATGGAATATTCGCGCATGGGGTGTTCCTCACCTGGGTCGTCTTGTCTGGGCCGCGCGCAAGCGACGGCCGGTCACCCTGCGGCCGGATATGGCAGGGCTCAAGCGCATTGGTTTATACAAAAAAATGATATAATCCGGGGTGGGAGAGAGCCGATGGATCTGCATCAGTTGCGCTGTTTTGTGGCCGCGGCCGAAGAACTGCACTTCGGACGCGCGGCGCAGCAGCTCGACATGATGCCGTCGGCGCTCGGCCGCCATGTCCGCATGCTCGAGGACGATCTCGGCACGCGATTGCTGACGCGGACGACGCGCAGCGTGGCACTGACCGACGACGGTGCGGCGTTGCTCAAACAGGCGCATGAGCTGCTGGCGCAGGCCGATCGGCTGGCGGCAAGCTTTCGCGCCCGCGGGCGGGTGCGCGCGGCAACGATCCGCGTCGGCGCCATCGACAGCGCCGCGGCCGGCCTGCTGCCTGCGCTGCTGCACGATATGCGCGACCGGCAGCCGGGGGTCAGCGTGAAGCTGGTGGAAGACAAGACCATCCGCCTGCTGCCGCAATTGCTGTCGGGCCGGCTGGATCTGGCGTTCGTGCGTCCACCGGACAGCGCCGACAAGCGCCTGCAGTTTCTCTTTCTGTTTCACGAGACCGCGGTGGTGGCCGTGTCCGAACGGCATGGCTTCGCCAGCCGGTCCAGCCTGACCATCGCCGATCTGGCCGGCGCGCCGCTGATCGTCCCGGAGCGCCGGTCGCGGCCGCACAGCCATGACCTGACCATGAAGCTGTTTGCGGAGGCCGGCCTTGTGGCGCACGTCGCCCAGATCGCCGATGAGAAGCAGACCATCGTCAATCTCGTCGCCGCCGAAATCGGCGTCGCCATCGTCCCGCGATGGACCTCACGGATGGCGGCGCGCGGCGTTCGCTATGTGCCGCTGGCGCAGTCGGCCATGAACAGGCTGCCGCTCGCGGCCGCCTGGACCCGCGGGACGCGCGATCCTGTCCGGGACACCTTGATCGAGATGCTGCAGGCCAATCTGTCGCGCTACATGATTGAGGCGTAACGGGTAGTGTCGGACGATCCTTCCACCTCGATCCGGATTTCCAATCATGCCAGTGACGACCCGCCAGGGCGACGCCCTCTACTGGGACCGGCAGGGCCATGGCCCGGCGCTCATCCTCGGCGCCGGCCTCGGCGGCGTCGGCACCTACTGGACGCCAAACATGGCGGCGCTGACGCAGCATTTCACCGTCTACCGCTTCGACCAGCGCGGCACCGGGCGATCCTGCCGGCAGCCGGTCTCGTCCATCGAGCAGATGTCGGCGGATCTGGTGGCGGTGATGGACGCCGCCGGGCTCGACCGCGCGATGTATCTCGGCCATTCCACCGGCGGCGCCATCGGCGTGGCCACCGCGCTGGATTACCCCGGCCGCCTGTCCGCGATGCTGATCTATGCCAGCACGACCTGCGGCGATCCGTATCGCCGCAAGATCCTGGGACTGCGCTCCAGGCTGTACGGCGAACTCGGGATCGCCGCCTATGCGCAATACAGTTCGCTGCTGCTCTACCCGCCGTACTGGATCAACGCGCACGAACAGGAAATCGCCGAGGCGGAAGCGGCGACCACCGGTCAGCTTGAAAATGCCGAGGTCCAGGACAGCCGGTTCGATGCGATCCTCAACTTCGACCGGCGGGACGAACTGTCGCGCATTGCGATTCCCACCCTTGTGGTCTGTGCCGACGACGATATCCTGACCCCGAGGTATTTTTCCGAGGAGTTTGTCCGGCTCATCCCGGGCGCGCGGGGCCACTTTGTCGCCCGCGGCGGCCACGCGCTGTCGCGCACCGAGCCGGAGCTGTTCGAGCAGATCGCCATCAACTTCTTCCAGGGAGCTTCGGCATCATGAACGTCCTGCGTGCCATCGTGCTGGCGACGATCGCCCTGACATCGTGCACTGTAGCCCGCGCGGATGACTGGCCACCGCACAACCTGCGCATCCTGGTGCCGTTCCCCGCCGGCGGCAGTTCCGACACCCAGGCCCGGGTGATCGCCGATGAATTGTCGAAGCGGCTGGGCAGGCCGGTGGTGGTCGAGAACAAGCCCGGCGCCGGCGGCAATCTCGCGGCCACCGAGGCCGCGCGCGCCACGCCCGACGGTACCACGCTGTACATGGGCACGACCGCCACCAACGCTGCCAACGTCAATCTCTACGAAAAACTGTCCTACGATCCGGTCCGCGACTTCCAGCCGCTGACCCTGGTGACGATCTATCCGCAAGTCATCGTCCCCGGCGAGCGCTTCAAGGAGCTCGACCTTCCCGCGCTGATCGCGGCGATCCGCCGCGACGGCGACAAGCTCAACTTCGGCTCGTCCGGGGTGGGGTCGCCGACCCATCTCGGCGGCGAGCTGTTCAACCGCGAGACCGGCACCCATTTGATGCATGTGCCTTATCGCGGCCAGGGACCGGCGATCACCGACCTCATCGGCGGCCGCCTCGACATCATGTTCCCGTCGATCCCGGACGCGCTGCCAATGCTGCAGGCGGGCCAGATGCGCGCGGTGGCGATCATGGCGGAGAAGCGTTCGAAGGTTTTGCCCAACGTGCCGACCACCGGCGAGCTCGGCTATCCCCGCCTGCTCAGCGCCATCTGGGGCGCGCTCTACACCACCGCCGGCACGCCAAAGCCGGTGGTCGATCGCCTCAGCGCGGAGCTTACCGCGATCGTCGACTCGCCGAAATTCCGCGAGAAGTTCGAGGCGATGGGTTTCGAGGTGCGCTCCTCGACGCCGGAGCAGCTCGCCGCCTTCGCCGAGTCCGAGACCAGGCGCTGGGGCGAGATCATCAAGGCGCTGGATATCCGGCTGAACTAGAGGGCGCCTGGATGATGCCGCCCCGGAGCAGGTTGGCTCAAAGCCTGTGTGCGGGCGATATGATCGCTTCACTGCTCAGGTTCTTGACGCGTCCGTGCGGCGAACCGAAAAACCAGCTTTCCTCGCGCGCCAGCGTGGCGACCTCCGGGAGGATCGAGAGGTCGATTCCGGGCAGGTACGCCGCGGAGTAATCCACTTTGAACGCCTTGGGCTCCTCGATTAGGATCTTGAGGCTGCCTGACTCAAGATCGTCCGCGAACAGGTCGGGGGGCAGCAGGCTGACGCCGACGCCGCGCCGTACCAGCGACGCCACCACGCTGAAGCTGTTGCAGCGGTGCACGAGGCCGGGCGTGACGCGGGCCTCCTCGAACCAGTTGACGATGGAGTAGTAGGCGTTGGCGTCCTGCGGCATGCTGATGATCGGAAGTCTGGCGAGATCGGCCGGCGTCATGTCGCGGCCATCCTGACCGAGCCGGGGGTGCCCGAGCCACTTCATGGCGCAGCTGCCGAGCGGGACCTTGACGACGCCGGGAAGCTGGATGGGACCGGGCAACAGGGCGATATCGATCTGGCGGCGGGACAGCTTGGTCGCGAGCCGGCTGGAGAGATCGACATCGATCTCGAGCTGGACCTTGGGATAACGCTCCTCGATCCGGGTCAGCAGGTTCTGGAACCAGCTCAACGCAATGCTCTCGACCACGCCGACGCGAATCGTGCCCACGGCCGGAGTGCCGCTTGCCGCGACGCGCATGGTCGCGACTTCCGACAGAATGCGCTCGGCATTGCCGAGGCAGATGTGACCGAGCGGGGTGGGCACCACGTTACGGCCCTGGCGGCGCAGCACTTTGGCGCCCAGTTCACGCTCCAGCTCCTGAATGCGCCGGGTAATCGCCGGCTGGGTCAGGTTGAGATGCTGCGCCGCGGCCCCGATGCCGCCGAGGCGGGCCACCCAAAGCAGGGTCTCGAGATTTCTGGAATCCATGCCGTATAAAATATGCGCATGAATCTAATGTCTACATTTCATTTGTATTGCAGTGCGACAGTTCGAATAATCCCATTCCAAGGCCGGTCTAGAGCAATCTACCAAAAGAGGAATTGGGATCTCATGCGCAAACTTTATACGTCTGTGCCGTCATATGTGCTGCGGGCCGCTGTGGCGGCCGGCCTGGTCCTTGCCGGCCTCGGCGCGGCGAAAGCCGACGATGTGAGCTGCGAACCCGCCAAAATGGCCGCCAAATATCCCGGCCTCGCGGGCAAGACCATCAAGATTGGCCAGGACGGCGAGAGCGTGCCGTTCAGCATGCGCGACCCCAAGGATTTCAACAAGCTGATCGGCCTCGATGCGGACCTCGCCCGCGCCGCCTTTGGCTGCGTCGGCGTTCCCATCGATTTCTCCATCGGCACCTGGGGCGGGCTGATCCCGGCCACCATGAGCGGACAGATCGACATCATGTGGGACACGCTTCTCTACACCCCGGAGCGCGCCAAGCGGATGGACTTCGTGGTCTACATGAACGCCGCGACCGGCATGCTGGTGGCCAAGGGCAACCCGAAGAAGATCGCTGCGCTCGGCGATCTCTGCGGCGTGACGGCAACCACCACCATCGGCACGACCCAGGAAGCCATGCTGCGGGAAGCCAACACCAAATGCATCGCCGCCGGCAAGGCGGCGGTCAACATCATCACGTCCACGGACATGACAAGCGGCGTGCGTCTGATTCAGAACGGCCGCGCCGACGTCGTGGCGTTGAACAAGTTCGTCGGCGAGAACCTGGTTCTCGCCAATCAGACGACCATCGAAAGTGCGTTTGACGTCGTCACCGGCGCCAAGATCGCCGTCGGCACCGCCAAGGGTAATCCGGACCTGATCAAGGCCATCCGCGACGGCCTGACCGCGATCCGCGCCAACGGCACCGAGAAGGCGATCTACGAGCGTTACAAGGTCGACTACAGCCTGACCACCGAGCCGTCCGTTCTCACGGAGTAATCGTGTCTTCACCCTCTCCCCGCCTGGCGAAGCTTTGCTTCGCCGGGCGGGGCGAGGGAAGCAGAAGCGCCGTTGCCACCATTTCAAGCGGACTACACTTCAGGAGAACCATATGACCACCGGATTGTCCGCCATGCAACAGCACGTCGATGTCGCGCGCGTGCTCGAGATCGAGCAGGGGCTGCTGCGCATTCCCAGCTCCGCCTTTCAGGAACACCAGATCGCCGATCATCTCGCCGAGCGGATGAACGACATCGGCCTCGACGTCACCATGATGGACGTGGTGCATCCGTTCGATCCAACCGTCACCAGCCGGCAGCCGATGGGCATTTTGCGCGGCACCGGCGGCGGGCCGAGCCTGATGCTCAACGGCCATATGGACCCCGGCGTCGAGATGCCCGGCTGGTCGGTCGATCCGTACGGCGCCAAATTCGAGGACGGCTGGGTGTGGGGCATGGGCGCCCATGACGACAAGGGCGGCCTCGCCGCAGCGTTCTGCGGCGTCGAGGCGGTGATCAAGTCGGGCACGCGCCTGAAAGGCGACGTGCTGCTGTGCCCGGTGATCGCTCACAAGCTCGGTGGCGCCGGCACCCGCGCGCTGCTCGACAGCGGCGTCCGCGCCGACCTGTGCATCAACATGGAGCACTCCAACAATACCATCGCCACGGTCTGCGTGGGCATCGTCATGGTGCGCATCCGCGTCGAGGCGCCTGAACTGTTCTTCCGCTACAGCGCCGAGGCCAAGGCGCAATACTGGAATCCCATCGAGCAGCTTTGCGAAGTAATCCGCCGCATCGGACCCAGCCTCGATCCGATTCCGCAAGGCAGCTGGATGACCTTCACGCCGCATGCCGACCTGCCGGGCTTCCCGACCCACACCTTCGATACTTTCCACAAGGAGCACTACTACCAGAAGAATTTTACCGGCCTGCACAGCAAGCAGGCGGAGCTGCTGCTCCAGTTCCGCACCGTGCCGGGCCAGACGCTGCACAGCGTGACTGCCGATCTCGCCGCGCTGCTGGAAGGCATCAAGCGCGATCATCCGGCGTTCAACTATTCCTTCGAATTGCCTGCCAAGGGCACCGAGACCGGCTGGTGCCAGGAGCCGATGGAAATTTCGCACGACCATGCGCTGGTCTCGGCGCTGGCGGCGGGCCAGATGCGCGCCTCCGGCGCCCCCGCCGAGATCGGCGGCTGGGGTCGGCTCGGCAATGTCGGCGATGGCAACATCATCGCCGCGCTCGGCATTCCCACCGTGCAGTACGGTCCCGGCGACATTCGCATCTACAAGGAATGGCCGACCGCCGACGAGCGCGTGCTGCTGTCGCAACTGGTGACGGCGGCGCAGGCCGTCGCGCATGCTACCGTCACCCTGTGCGGTTGATCCCCCATGGCGGAGCCGCGACCGGGAGGCAAATCGATGACTGAGGTGGCAGAGGCAACGAAGCCGCGGCCGTCGCGCAACATGATCTGGGCCGGGGCCGTCGCGCTGGTGCTGGTCATCGCCGTGGCGCTCGGCTGGCGCTCCAGCCTGGTGCCCGAGCCGCTGATGGAGATGCTGTCCTACGTCACGTCGTCCTTCCTGCTGGACGGCGCGGTGACGGCGCTGGAAATCGCCGCGCTCGCCATGGCCGGCGGCGTGATTCTCGGTCTGATCCTGGCGCTGATGCGGCTGTCGACCCTGGCGCCGGTGCGCGGCGCGGCGTGGGGCTACATCTGGTTCATGCGCGGCACGCCGGTCATCCTGCAACTGGTGTTCCTCTATGACGCGCTGCCGATCGTCGGCATCAAGCTCGACAGCTTCACCACCGCGGTGGTCGGCTTCATGCTCAACGAGGCGGCGTTCTGCGCCGAGATCATCCGCGGCGGCATCCTCTCGGTGGACCGCAGGCAGAGCCTCGCCGCGGCCTCGTTCGGCATGGGGCCGTTCCTGACGCTCCGGCGCATCATCCTGCCGCAGGCCATGCGCGCGATCCTGCCGGGCATGGCCAACCAGACCATCTCGATGATCAAGGGCACCTCGATTGCGTCGGTGATCTTCGTCAACGAACTGACTTTCCGCGCGCAGCAGATCGTCGGACAGAACTTCAAGTTCTTCACGGTCTTCGCCGCGGCCGGCATCGTCTACCTGATCATGACCAGCGCGGTGGCGGCGGTGCAATATTATCTCGAAAAGAACTACAGCCCGGATGCCGAGCGCAAGCCGCGGCTCGTCGCCGCGCCGGCCGGCGTGGCATCCACGCAGCCGGTGTCGCCGACCGCGTGGATGGATACGCTGAGCGGCAGCCGCGTGGAGGGCGATCCGGCCGAGGCGCCGTTTGTCGTCTGCCGCAACGTGCAGAAATCATACGGCTCGAAACAGATCCTCAGCGGCCTCGACCTCACCATCAAGCGTGGCGAGGTGGTGGTGCTGATGGGCTCGAGCGGATCCGGCAAGAGCACGCTGCTGCGGCTGGTCAACCACCTCGAGCAACTCGACTGGGGCGAGATCACCGTCGGCGGCGAATATGTCGGCTACGTCCGGGGCGTCGGCGATCGCATCGTGCCGAAGCGCAATCTCGCCAAGGCCCGCGCCGATGCGCGCATCGGCATGGTGTTCCAGCACTTCAACCTGTTCGACCATCTGACGGCGCTGGAGAACATCATCGAGGCGCCGATCCGCGTCTATGGCGAGGATCCCGAGAAGATGCGCGCGCTGGGCATGAGCCTGCTCAATGCCGTCGGCCTGACGGCCCACGCCGACCATTTTCCGCACCGCCTCTCCGGCGGCCAGCAGCAGCGCGTGGCCATCGCCCGCGCGCTGGCGATCTCGCCGCGGCTGATGCTGTTCGACGAGCCGACCTCGGCGCTCGATCCCGAACTGGTCGGCGAGGTGCTCGCGGTGATCCGCCGTCTCGCCGAGGCCGGCATGACCATGATGGTCGTCACCCACGAGGTGCGCTTCGCCCGCGAAGTGGCCGACCGCGTGGTGTTCATGGACGAAGGCCGGGTCATCGAGCAGGGCCCGCCCGAAGAGGTGCTGGATCACCCGAAACACGAGCGCACCCAGCGCTTCCTCAGAATGGTCGAACAGACGGAAACGGAAACATGAAGGCTGCAGTCAAGGATTTCGTCCAGCTCGAACGGCTGGCGCAACAGATGGACGCCTTCGGTCTCGGCGCCATCGTGGCGCGCGCCGGCATCAACTTCACCTATCTCGCCGGCTTCGCCTATCCCGGCACGCTGGCGCGGCATCTCGACCTCGCGGATTCGCCGCGCGGCGTCTATCTCGTCTGGCCGCGCACCGGCGAGCCGCGCATTGTGGTCAATGCGATTGCCGAGGGGCTGGCGCGCCGCGATTCCTTCATCGAGCATTTCGATGTCTACGAGGGCTACACCGAGCCGCCGATCGAGAAGCTGGCGACGGTGATCGCGGCGATGGGCCTGGCCGAGTCGAACGTCGGCTTCGAGAGCAACTTCATCAGCGCCGCGGACTGGGAGACGCTGCGCACGCGGCTGCCGAAAATGCAGATGACCAACTCCACCGCGCTGATGGATGTGGTGCGCGCGGTCAAGACGCCGGCCGAGCTGGCCTATCTGAAGCGCGGCGCGGACATGCTCGACGATGCGTTCCTGGCCTGCTTCCCGCTGGTGCGGCCGGGCATGCGCGAGCGCGACCTGCATGCGGCGCTGGTGGGCTATTGCCTGGCGCACGGCTCCGAATTCACCCACGGCATTCTCAACTCCGAGCGCAACACCATCCAGTATGCCGGCGAGAGCGACTTTGCGTTCGCCGCGGGCGATGCCATCCGCACCGATTATGTGGCCTACATGCAGGGCTATGCCGGACACCAGTCACGCTGCGCCGTGGTCGGCAAGCCCAGCGCCGAGCAGACCCGGCAGTACAATGTGATCCGCGACATTTATCGCGCCGCCAACGATCAGCTGCTGCCGGGCAAGACCGCGGCCGAGATCTACCAGTTCGTGGTGGAGAAGTTCGAGGCCGCCGGCATGGAATACAAGTCGATGCTGGCCGGCCACAGCGTCGGCGCCTGGTGGCACCAGCAGGAACCGGTGATCGCACGCGGCAATATGCGGGTGCTCGAAGAGGGCATGGTAATCGCCATGGAGCCCCATGTGAATCACTGGCACATCCAGGACATGTTCGTGATCCGGGCCGACGGTCCGGAACTGATCTCCGACAAATTCCCGACGGACAGGATATTCGCCTGCGGCTGATGGCGGGCGAGCCGATGGTATCGCGGCGCGCCTCGATACCGCAGCGGATCGGCGTCCTTTTTGCCCGGTCCGGGAGCGGGGGGCCGAGGCGAGGCCATCAGGGCGTTCAATATCCGGCTGAACCGGCCGTCTCCGCATTTGCGCCGGGCCGGCCCGGAAGTCGCCGGCGGTGCAGGGCTGGGATGATTTCACTTTTCTAGCGATGTGAAATAGCATGACCTGCTGGTGAAGGCGGGCAATGAAGAAGAAACCCATAGTTGGAGTCATAGGCAATTCGCACCTCGTCGAGGGGCGCTTTGCGGTGCAGGCGGTCGGCGAGCGCAATCTCCGCGCCGTCGCCGAGGTCGCCAACGCGCTGCCGCTGATGTTTGCCGGTGCGCCCGATATCACCGACATCGGTGCGCTGCTCGATGTGGTCGACGGCATCCTGCTGACCGGCGCCCGCGCCAACGTGCATCCGGCACGTTTTCGCGCCGAGCCGCATCCCCGCCACGAGCCCTATGATGACGCCCGCGACGCCATGGCGTTGGCGCTGGTCGAGGCCTGTGTCGCGCGCGGCGTGCCGCTGTTCGGGATCTGCCGCGGCTTCCAGGAGATGAACGTCGCCTTCGGCGGCTCGCTGCATCCGGAAATCCGCGAGTTGCCGGGACGCATGAACCATCGCATGCCGCGGCTCGAGACCGGCGAGATCCATCCGGACCCGAACATCGTGTTCGCCGACCGGCACGCCGTCGCGCTGGTCCCCGACGGTCGCTTTGCGCAACTGCTCGGCTGCGAAACCATTCGCGTCAACTCGCTGCATGGCCAGGGCATCCTGGAGCTGGGCGACCGCGTGGTGGTCGAGGGCGTGGCCGAGGACGGCACCATCGAGGCGATCCGCATCGCCGACGCGCCTGGCTTCGCGCTCGGGGTGCAGTGGCACGCCGAATACGACCCGCAAAGCAACCCGATCAATCGCACCCTGTTTCAAACCTTTGGCGCGGCGCTGCGCGATGGCGCCCAGCCACGCTAGAGTCTGATCCGTCTGGATCGAAGCGGCATCGTCCGGAGCGCGCTCCCTCACCCGACCGGCTTCGCTGCGCTCAGCCGGTCAAACTCGCCCACAGGGCTTCCGCGGCGCGGCCCTGATGCGCGGCGGGGCGATACAGGCGGATGTCCACCGGAATGTGCCAGCGCTTGCCGCCGGCGACCACCAGCCGGCCGTGGTCGAGGTCGTCCTGTGCCAGACTCTGCGGCAGCCAGGCGATGCCGCGTCGTGCCACCGCCATCGACAACAGGGTCGCGGCGAGCTGCGAGGTGAACACCGGCGCGAGCGCTGCCGCGGGAGCGCGCGCGGCGACAATGCGGCCAAGGCCGGAGTCGGCGCTGTAAGCGAGGCAGGGCAGCGGCTTCTTCGCCGGCCCATCCAGCGACCACAG
>DATCUS010000336.1:0-9686 GCA_036561845.1 Tardiphaga sp.
GCCGCTTCACGCCGCCGCTGGATGGTCCGCTTGCGCTCAGCCTTTGTCGCGGTGGCGGTCGCAACCGGTGGCCTCGCCGCGGGCAGCTTGACGACGGCCTGGGGCTCGATGGACACCGGCGGCCCGCCAAGCGTCGCTATCCTGGTCGAGATGTTGTCGGCATCGGCCATCGGCGCCGCCGGCTCGGATGCGCTGGCTGGCGCGTCGATGGCCGGCGAGGGCGTCGGTTCGATTTGCTCGGCAACGGGAACGGCCACGGCGGCCGGCGGTTCGACGCTGGACGGCTGCACTACGGCCATGGCCACCGGGGCTTCGGGAGCCGGCACCTCAGGTTTCGCGATCTCGACCGCTGGCGGCCCGGCCTCGTTTGCAGCAACAGGCGCCGGTTCGGCGGTCACGGGCACCGCCGGCTTTTCGGGCTCCGCAGCCTTGTCGGAGTCGGTCAGGGCGGCGACGGCAGGAGCGATCTCGACGGGTGCGGGCACTGCCGGCGTTTCGTCTGCTTGCGCAGGCGCGTCCATCCGCAGCATCGCCAGCCGCGGTGGCGCCTCGGCCGGCTGGCTGAAGACCGTTTCCGGCGGGGTTCGCCGGCTCGGCAGGCTGGCGACTTCCTGGTGCGCGGAGCGGAGCAGGGCGGTTGCGCCGAAGCCGAAGACCAGAAGCGACATCGACAGCACGAAGGCTGCAAACAGAAAGCGTATACCCGGAAGCATCGATTGGCGTTCCGCCTGCGCGGTCGGCGAAGGCTGTTGGGACTGTCGGGGGGGGACGCGGTGAAGGCACTCGGGTCCAGCCGTCCCGCTTGAACGGACACGGCTCGACCCATCACGAATCAGTGCATCGAGGATATCGCAACACCCGGCAACCGTTTGTTAAAAAATGGGCGGCACAACGAGAGGCGCTTTTCGGGCAATCGGTCGCGCGATGAGGCGTTCCGGCAACGCTCGCCAGCGGATCTCGCGAATATGGCCGGATTTTGCAGGATTTTGCAGCTTTTGTCTTGAATGCGCCGCACTCCTGCGCGATCCCATATTAACGATCCGGTGTCGGCTTCCGACTATACAAGGGCGATGATGATCAAGCCTGTTCTGACAATTTTCGCGACAGTGGCCCTCAGCGCCGCGGCTTCCTCGCTGGCCACGGCGCAGGTCTATCCTGCCGCGCCGACGGGCTATTCGAATGCACCCTCGGCCTATCCGCCCCGGGCGATGCCGGATTTCGACGCGCTTGACGAAGACGAAGATGCGCCGAACGGCCGTTCGATGACTGCGCTGCCGACGCCGGGGCCGGTGATGTCGCCGGACGATCCGCGTTACGGGCGTCCTGCCGGCGCCCCCGCCTATTCGGATCGCGCCCCGCTGGGGCCGGTGATGTCCCCCGACGATCCGCGCTACGGCCGCCCGATGGACCCGCCGCCGGTGATTTATTCGGATCGCCCCGCCGGCGCGCCGCAGACCTATTCCAATCGCGGTCCCGACGACGGTCGCGGCATGCGCCCGCCCGAGGCCGTTGGCTCCCAGGGCGGTCCCGTCACCGGTTCTGCCCAGCCGCAGCCGCTGGGGGCGGATGGCAAGCCCATGGTCCTGTCCGCGCTGCCCGCCGACGAGCAGCCGGAAGACGGACCGGCGCAGCTGGCGCCGAACCTGCGCCGCCAGGAAGTCAGTTTCGTCACCAAGGAGCCGGCCGGCACCATCGTCGTCGATACGCCGAACACCTATCTCTATTACGTACTCGGCAATAACCGCGCGATCCGCTACGGCGTCCGCGTCGGCCGCGACGGCTTCACCTGGACCGGCATGCAGAAGATCACCCGCAAGGCGGAATGGCCGGATTGGCATCCGCCGACCGAAATGATCGAGCGCCAGCCCTATCTGCCGCGCTTCATGGCCGGCGGCCCGGGCAACCCGCTCGGCGCCCGCGCCATGTATCTCGGCTCGACCGTGTACCGCATCCACGGCACCAACCAGCCGTCGACCATCGGCAAGTTCGTCTCCTCGGGCTGCATCGGCATGCTCAACGACGACGTCGCCGACCTGTTCGAGCGCACCAAGGTCGGCACCCGCGTCGTGGTGCTGCCGGGCGGCAACAAGGCGCCGGCCCCGACGACCACTGCCTCGGCGCAGCCGATTCCGGGTCCAAACGCCGCCCCGATGGCTCCGCTGCCCGGCACCCAGCCGACCGCGGTGCAGCCGCTGCCGGCGCCGGTCACAATCCGCTAGGCTCTTCCATCTGAGAGAAAGGCGCCGCGTGCAACACGCGGTGCCTTTTTCTTTTGGTGCGTCCTACCCCAGCCGCTTGAGCGGCTCGCCCTTCAGCCAGCCCTCGATGCACGCGATCATCTCGCTGTAGATCCGTCGGTAGTTTTCGCGGGTGACGTAGCCGAGATGCGGTGTCAGCACGACGTTGTCGAGCTTGCGCAGCGGGCTGTCCTGCGGCAGCGGCTCGTGGGAGTAGGTGTCGAGCGCCGCGCCGGCGATGGTCCTCGCCTGCAGCGTTTCCAGCAGCGCCGCCTCGTCGACGATCGGGCCGCGCGCGGTGTTGATCAGATAGGCGGTCGGCTTCATCCGGCCAAGATCCTCCCGCGACACCAGCCCACGCGAGCGGTCGCTCAGGACCACATGGATGGTGATGATGTCCGCGGTGGCGAACAGCTCCTCCTTGGTCGCGTAGGTGACGCCGGCCTTCTCGCAGGTTTCCGGGGTCAGGTTGGTGCTCCAGGCGATGGTCTTCATGCCCATGGCGCGGGCGATGCCGGCGACGTGGCTGCCGAGCTTGCCGAGGCCGATGATGCCCAGCGTCTTGCCCTCGATGTCCTCGCCGACCGTGACCTGCCAGGCTTCGCCGGCCTTCATGCGGGCGTTCTCGAAGCCGATTTTTCGCGTCAGTTCCAGCATCAGCCCGATGGTCAGTCCGGCGGTGGGATTGCCGACCATCGCCGTGCCGCAGACCACCACGTCGTGCGCCTTGGCGGCCTCCAGGTCGATGGCCGCGTTGCGCATGCCCGAGGTGATCAGCAGCTTCAGCTTCGGCAGCGCCTCGAAGGAGGCGCGCGGAAACGGCGTGCGCTCGCGCATCGCGCAGACGATCTCGAAATCCTTCAGCGCTGCGGCAGCCGCGGCAGCGGAGGCGAACGGCTGGTCGAACACCGTGACGTCGATGCGATCGGCCAGCACGCTCCAGTCAGCCAGTTGCAGGGCGACATTCTGGTAGTCGTCGAGAATTGCACAGCGCAGCCGCGTCATGAGATCGTCCATCCGGTGGGGTGATTGTCGGCGCGACCGCGCCGGCAGGGGATGGACAATGGTGCCGCGCGTCGTGTCCGTGCGCAAGCGGCGGCGGCAAGCGGGATGGGTGCATCAGCTCAATGTGAGCGGGCGGCGCGGTTCTTGGCGCGGCAGGCGGGGCCGGGGCCGCGCATGTAATGCTGTTCCGGGCGATAGGGATCGAAGGCGGCAACAATGAACTGGCGCCAGAAGTCGCGGATTTCCTTGATCAGGCCGGTCTGGTTCTGCTGGCCTTCGCCAGGCTGGGTGTGGGTTGTTGACGTTAGTGTCGCCATGACGGGCTCCGCCGGTCTGCCCGCGACTTCAGTCGCGGCAAGGCGACATCGAACCGCCTCGCCATCAGGGTGGTCGCCAGTCGTTAAAATACGGTTCGATTTGTCATAACCGGCAGTTTTCCCGTAGTGTTCCCGTAGTCTTGCTTGCCAAAATCCTAACCCCGGTTGCCCTTTGGGGGCCGCATCGCTACATCAGCGGCAACCCATTCCCACGCATTCGACGGTTTCAAGGATCACGATGGCTCGCCAGTTCGTCTATTTCATGCAGGGTCTGACCAAGGCCTATCCGACCCGCAAGGTACTGGATAACGTTCATCTGTCGTTCTACCCCGACGCCAAGATCGGCGTGCTCGGCGTCAACGGCGCCGGTAAATCGACGCTCCTGAAGATCATGGCCGGCCTCGACAAGGAATATACCGGCGAGGCCTGGGTCGCCCAGGGTGCCCGCGTCGGCTACCTCGAGCAGGAGCCGCAGCTCGATCCCGCACTGACGGTGCGCCAGAACGTCATGCTCGGCGTCGCCAAGCAGCAGGCGATCCTCGATCGCTACAACGAACTGGCGATGAACTACTCGGAAGAGACCGCCGACGAGATGACCAAGCTGCAGGACGAGATCGAGGCCCAGGGCCTATGGGATCTCGACAGCAAGGTCGACCAGGCGATGGACGCGCTGCGCTGCCCGCCCGACGATGCCGACGTGACGAAACTGTCCGGCGGCGAGCGCCGCCGCGTCGCCCTGTGCAAGCTGCTGCTCGATGCGCCCGAACTGCTGCTGCTCGACGAGCCGACCAACCATCTCGACGCCGAATCCGTGTCGTGGCTGGAAGGCCATCTGCGCGCCTATCCCGGCGCCATCCTGATCGTCACCCATGACCGCTACTTCCTCGACAACGTGACCTCGTGGATTCTCGAGCTCGATCGCGGCAAGGGCATTCCCTACGAAGGCAACTATTCGTCGTGGCTGGTGCAGAAGCAGAAGCGGATGGCGCAGGAAGGCCGCGAGGATGTCGCCCATCAGAAGACGCTCGAGCGTGAGCAGGAATGGATCTCGTCGTCGCCCAAGGCCCGTCAGGCCAAGTCCAAGGCGCGCTACCAGCGCTATGAGGACCTGCTGAAGAAGGCCAGCGAGAAGCAGACTCAGTCCGCGCAGATCACCATTCCTGTCGCCGAACGTCTCGGCGACAACGTGGTCGATTTCGAAGGCCTCAGCAAAAGCTTCGGCGATCGCCTGCTGATCGACAACCTGACCTTCAAGCTGCCGCCCGGCGGCATCGTCGGCGTCATCGGCGCCAACGGCGCCGGCAAGACCACCTTGTTCAAGATGATCACCGGCCAGGAGAAGCCCGACGCCGGCACCATCACCGTCGGCGAGACCGTGCATCTCGGCTATGTCGACCAGTCCCGCGACTCGCTCGACGGCAAGAAGACGGTGTGGGAGGAGATCTCCGGCAACAACGAACTGATCCTGCTCGGCAAGCGCGAAGTCAATTCGCGCGGCTATTGCTCGTCATTCAATTTCAAGGGCGGCGATCAGCAGAAGAAAGTGGGCGCACTGTCCGGCGGCGAACGCAACCGCGTGCATCTCGCCAAGATGCTGAAGTCGGGCTCCAACGTGCTGCTGCTCGACGAGCCGACCAACGATCTCGACGTCGATACCTTGCGCGCGCTGGAAGAGGCGCTGGAAGACTTTGCGGGCTGCGCCGTGATCATCAGCCATGACCGCTGGTTCCTGGATCGCATCGCGACCCACATCCTGGCGTTCGAGGGCGACAGCCACGTCGAATGGTTCGAGGGCAACTTCCAAGACTACGAAAAGGACAAGATGCGCCGCCTCGGCCACGACTCCATCGTGCCGCACCGCATGAAGTACAAGAAGCTGACGCGGTAGCCCGTTGGGCGGGGGTCATGAAACCCGGGCTTGCAATCGTCGTACTTTCATAGAGAAAGTTGCCGGATTGCAACCGGCGCGGAGTGCCCCATGGCCGACTGGAATGCGCAGCAATATCTGAAGTTCGAGGACGAGCGGACCCGGCCGGCGCGCGATCTGCTGGCGCAGGTTCCGCTGCAGGACGCGCGCAAGGTGGTGGACATCGGCTGCGGTCCCGGCAATTCCACGGCCTTGCTGGTCGATCGCTGGCCGCAGGCGGTGGTGACCGGCGTCGACACCTCCGCCGACATGCTGCGTCAGGCCCGCGAGCGGCTGCCCGGCCATACGTTCATCGAGGCCAATATCGCGCACTGGGCGCCGCCGGCCGGCACCGACGTGCTGTTCGCCAACGCGGTGTTCCAGTGGGTGCCCGATCACATCAGGCAGCTGAAGCGGCTGGTCGGCACGCTGGCGCCCGGCGGCGTCCTGGCAGTGCAGATGCCCGACAATCTCGATGAGCCCTCGCATATCCTGATGCGCGAGGTCGCGTATATGGAGCCGTGGCGCAAGCAGCTGTCGAAGGCCGCGGAATTGCGCGACTCGCTGCCGAAGCCGGCCGGCTATTACGATGCGCTGCGGCCGCTCTGCGCACGCGTCGAGATCTGGCACACCATTTACAATCACGTGCTCGACGATGCCGCGTCGGTGGTGGAATGGGTCAAGGGCACCGGCCTGCGACCGTTCGTCGATCCGCTGGAGCCGGCCGAGCGCAAGGCCTACCTTGCCGAATACACAGCGCGCATCGCGGCGAGCTACCTGCCGCAGGCCGATGGCAAGGTGCTGTTGCGGTTTCCGCGGATCTTCATGGTTGCGGTGAAGTAGCCCGATGCGGCCAGTTGCCGCGCCATGCGACATCGTGGCGTCCTGATCGCGCCGATATAAGGTCGCTTTGAAATCGCGCCGCGATTCCCGATTCTGCGAGACCTGACCGATGTCCATGACCCCCGAAACGCCGCTGCCGCCCAAGCACTTTCCGCTGCGCCCGATCCCGATGCTGATCTTCGGCTCGCGCTGGCTGCAGCTGCCGCTCTATATCGGGCTGATCGTGGCGCAGGGCGTCTATGTGGTGCTGTTCCTCAAGGAACTGTGGCACCTGTTCAACCACGCATTCGATTTCACCGAGCAGCAGATCATGCTGGCTGTGCTCGGTCTGATCGATGTGGTGATGATCTCCAACCTGCTGGTGATGGTGATCGTCGGCGGCTACGAGACCTTCGTGTCGCGGCTCAACCTGCAGGGCCATCCCGACGAGCCGGAATGGCTCAGCCACGTCAATGCCAGCGTGCTCAAGATCAAGCTGGCGATGGCGATCATCGGCATCTCCTCGATCCACCTGCTGCGCACCTTCATCGAGGCGGGTGCGCTGGGTTCCGCGCGCGCCGGCAACTACACCGAGACCGGCGTGATGTGGCAGACCATCATCCACACCGTGTTCATTCTCTCGGCCGTCGGCATCGCCTATGTCGACAAGCTCTCCAATGACGCCATCGAGGCGGCGAAGCCACCGGGGGGACACTAAGTCTTATTGGACCTTTTCAGCGAGCCACATCTTGATGAGGGACTGATACGGGACATCGCGTTTGTTGGCAGCGATCTTGATCTGCTCGAGCAAGCCGGACGGCAGGCGGATTGAAATGGCTGTCGTCGAAGGCTTGAGGTTGGGAAAACGGACACGCTCCGCCTTGCTCCAGTCGATGTAATCGGTGGAGTCGTGCGTTTCCCAGAACTTCCGTTCCTCGGCCTCGCCCTTGAAAGCGGGAATTGGTTTAAGCTTGCTCATAGATTTTCCGCTCCCTTCGGTTCATGTCCCGGGCTGAAATCACACGCACCAGCGTTCCATTTCGTCTCACAGTGAACGTGATATGCAGCAGGCGGTGTTGGTTGGTTTTTCCAAGCGCATTGAAACGTTGCTCGGCTTCGCTGTGCCTGGCGTCTTCGGCAATGATCAGCGGATCGTTGAAAAAGACACTCTCCGCTTCCGCCTGACTGACGTCATGCTTCTCCGTGCTTTTTCTGCCGTTGCCATTGTCCCAGTCAAAACCGGCGATTTGTTCGAAGTCGATCATGCTGTATATGTTCAATATATACAAAAATGAGGCCTGCATGCAATATGGACGTCGGCTCCAGCCTTTGAAAAGCGCTTGTTGCAAGCTGATCTGTGTTCTTGTTCTCGCGTTTCCGGTCTCTGCCCATGCGGCCGACGCAGGCTTTGCGGCCTTCCTCGCGGCGCTGTGGCCCGATGCCCGCGCGGCCGGGGTGTCGCGCGCCACCTTCGACGCCGTGACGGCAGGACTGGAGCCGGATTATAAATTGCCCGACCTGGCGCTGCCCGGTCGGCCCGCCACCGGGGCGCCGTCGCAGGCCGAGTTCGTGCAGGTGCCGGCCGACTATATCAAGGAAGCCAGCATCGCCCGCCTTGCGGTGGAGGGACAGCGGCTGCTGCAGAAGCATCGTGCCACGCTCACCGCCATCGAGAAGCAGTTCGGCGTGCCGGCCACGGTGATCCTGGCGATCTGGGGCCGCGAGACCGACTACGGCCGCTACGCGCTGCCCTATGACGGCATCCGCGTGCTGGCGACGCAGGCCTATGTTGGCCGCCGCAAGGAACAGTACCGCGGGGAATTCATTGCCGCGCTGAAGCTGATTGAGAACGGCGATGTGACGCGCAAGGATCTGCGCGCGTCGTGGGGCGGCGCCACCGGGCTGACGCAGTTCCTGCCGTCTGAACTCGCCAAGCACGGCGTCGATTTCGACGGCGACGGTCATGTCAACATCTGGACCTCGATCCCCGATGCGCTCGCTTCTGCCGCGCAGCAGCTCGTGCACAAGGGCTGGCAACCCGGCCTGCGCTGGGCCTACGAGGTCCGCGCGCCGGCCAATGTCGACTGCACGCAGGGCGTGCCCGACGTGACGAAGCCGATCGGCGAATGGCTGCGCGCCGGCTTCGTCCCGGTGCGCGGCCAGCGGCTCAGCGCCGCCGAGCAGGCGCAGTCGGCGTCCTTGCTGCAGCCGGAGGGCATCTACGGGCCGGCCTTCCTCACCACGAAGAACTACTTCGTCATCAAGGAATATAATTTCTCCGACCTCTACGTGCTGTTCGTCGGCCATCTCAGCGACCGTATGACCGATCCGCAACCGTTTGCCACGCCGTGGTCGGCTTCGGCGCAGATGCGCACCGCCGACGTCGAGGCGATGCAGAAGCATCTGACGCGGATCGGGTTGTACGGCGACAAGATGGACGGCAAGGCCGGCATGAAGACCCGCGCCGCGCTCGGCGCCTTCCAGAAGTCGGCGGGCCTCAAGGTCGATTGCTGGCCGAGCGCCGCGGTGCTGCGGGCGATGAGCGGAGCGCGCTGAAAACCGGCGAACGATCGCTGCAACGAAAAACCCGGCTGCGCGAGCAGCCGGGTTTTCCAGTTCAGGCGGTGCGCGTGGCGCGCCCCGGCGTCAGATCAATCGCAAACCTGGACGCGGCGCATGCGCCAGCCGTAGCCGTCCCAGAAGCGCTCGCGCACCAGGCGGCAGGCGGGCTCTTCCACATATACCGGGGCAGGTGCGTAGCCGTAGCCATAGGCCGGAGCCGGACGGCTGGCGGCAATGGCGCCACCGAGGAGAGCGCCCCCGATCAGGCCACCGGCAACGCCAGCGGCGATGCGGCCACCGTCTGCCTTGGCAGCGGGAGCCACCGACACCAGCGAGCCGGCAATCGTCGCAACGGCCAGCATGGCGGAAATTGTCTTCTTCATTCGAGGTCTCTCCTGAGGTGGGCGCCGCGATCCGGCGCAGATTAAGGGCTACTCACGCTGCAGTTCGGGCTCACGGTCTCACTTAAAAGCGCCCAACCGTAAACCCGACGTAAACGTCAGCGAGTCTGTGGCCCGAAAAAAAGGTTTTTTCGGGCCGGTGAAGCAAAAGGCACCGGAAATGCCGTCAACGGCGGCATCGCCGGAGCGTAATCTCTCAATCAGCTGCAGACGCGAACGCGCCGCACGCGCCAGCCGTAACCGTCCCAGAAGCGCTGGCGCTGCCAGTAACAGTCGCCGTAGTAGCCGGGACCGGCAACATAGGCGGGTCCGCCATAATATCCGTAGCCTGGCCCGTAATAGCCCGGGGCGCCCAGCGCGCCGCCGACGATGGCGCCACCGATCAGTCCGGCAGCGACGCCGGCTGCAATCCGGCCGCCGCGGGCCTCTGCGGTTT
>DATCUS010000337.1:0-3489 GCA_036561845.1 Tardiphaga sp.
CACCAACTACCGTCCGCAGTTCTACTTCCGCACCACCGACGTGACCGGTGTGGTTCATCTGCCGGAAGGCACCGAGATGGTGATGCCGGGCGACAACATCGCCATGGAAGTGCACCTGATCGTGCCGATCGCCATGGAAGAGAAGCTGCGCTTCGCGATCCGCGAAGGTGGCCGCACGGTGGGTGCAGGCGTCGTCGCAAGCATCATCGAGTAGGATCGCTGGGAGTGGCGGCGCGCCGTCATTCCCAGCGCTGCCCCCTTGCAATCGGGGCACCGCCTATGCTTCAAACGGCGCGGAAACAGCTTCCGCGTCGTTTCCTCTAGGGGTGTAGCTCAGTTGGTAGAGCACCGGTCTCCAAAACCGGTTGTCGCAGGTTCGAGCCCTGCCGCCCCTGCCAATAACTAATTGATATTGCTGTATTATATGCAGCGCTTGGAGGGCGCGCCGGGTCTCGATCGGTCGACTGCCCCCCCGAAGCGGGCGGGAAATGATTCGTCGACCGTGGCGGGTCTTGGTTTCCTTGAAGCGCAGCCCGGCCTTCCTTGCTCCTGCGAGCGGGCGACGGTAACGCGGTCATGATCGAGGTCCATATCTCGCCAGCGGAGGAGCTCGCCTCTGCGCACACCCCGGGGAGGACGGTATCGTGACCCGATCGGCTCGATTGTGCCGGGCAATGATACTGGGCTTGGGGATCTGGGCGTTCACCGTCATCGCAGCGGTGGCGGGACAGGCGGCCTTGCCGTTGGCGCCCGGGCACGAAGTTCGCTACGGAATCCCTGCGCAGAGCCTGGCGGACGCGCTGACGGCTTACGCCGCCGCAAGCAGCGTGCAGGTGTTGTACGAGACGGCTTTGGTCGCGGGTCGGAAGTCCGCGGCCGTCAATGGCGAACTTGCTCCGTCAGTGGCGTTGCAGAGGCTTCTCGCTGGCACCGGATTGGTCGCGCGACAGACTGACGTTGATGCCGTAACCGTGGTCCCTGCGGACCGCGAGCCGGCGGTGCGGTCGCCGTCGGGGGACGAACGAACGTTGATGGCTGCCCTGCAAGTCGGCATTCTCGATACGCTCTGCAAATCGGAAGTGACGCGACCCGGCAATTTCCGGATCGCGCTTCAGCTTTGGATCACCCCCGTCGGGACGGTGCGGCACGCGGTTCTGCTGGGGTCTACCGGGGATTTTCGCCGCGACGACGCGCTCGTCCTTGCCTTGCAGCGTGTGACATTGGCAGGCATGGCGCCTGCGAAAATTGCCCAGCCCGTGACCATGGTGATCGCGCCTCGCGGACACGATCAGGCCCCGGAATGCGGGGCGCATGAGTAAGCGCGCGGTATCATCGGGCTTGCTGTTGTCGATCTGTCATATTTGATCGCTACAGCGTCGCTGAATACCGGAGTGATGCGGCATGTGTTGGCCCCTGGATTGCGAATGGACGACAGTTGCGCCCGGCGCCGGTCCGGCAATCCTGGCGTATGATCGTCTGTCCGACCTGACACGATGACCTGGAATACGCTCCGCGAATTGCTGGTTGATCAGTACGACGACTTCAGAAAACGTCTGACACGCCGTCTCGGGTCCGCGGAACTGGCCGACGAAAGCCTGAACGAGACCTGGCTGCGCCTGCACCGCGGCGACGAGGTCGGCGTCGTCCGCAGCCCGGCCGGCTATCTCTTGCGGATGGCGATGAATATCGCGACGGATCATCGACGGACGGAAAGCCGTCTGGCGCGCCGTTCCGACGTGCGCGACGCCCTCGAGGTGTTGCCGGATCCCGCACCCGGTCCGGAGCGCGAGGTCGCGGCGCGGTCGGAGGTCAAGGCGCTGCACCGGGCCATTGCGGCGCTGCCCTATCGGTCGCGCGAGATCCTGATCGCAGGGCGGGTCAAGGGCTTGTCGCAAAAGGAAATTGCAGACCGGTTCGACATCACGCCGCGGATGGTAAGGATGGAGTTGCGGCGCGCCCTCGATCATTGCGAGGCGTTCCTCGAGAACGATGCCGGCGGACCGGACAGGTCGATCGACACAACGGAAGATGAACGTGCTGTGCAGGCCATCGCGGCCAGGGCCGGCCGCGAATGAGCTCGCTTCGATGATGAAAGGTGACGAACACGGCGGTGACCAGCTGTTGCGCAGCCGCGCCAAGGATTGGGTCGTGCATCTGGCGACCGGCGACGCCACGCAGGCCGACCTGGAAGAGCTTCGACGCTGGTGCGCGCGGAGCCCTCGCCATGCCGAGGCCTATGTCCAGGTCTGCCGTTTGTGGGGGCTGCTGGAAACGCCGTTGCTGGCGGCGCAACGCCACCGCGCGGTGCCGGGCGGTGCCGGGCGCCACCGGCCGGTGGGCAGACGCGCCTTTATCGGGGGCGCGGTTGCGGCCTCGGCGGCGGTCGTCGCAGGTGGGTTGCTCATTCGGCCGCCGCTGGATCTGTGGCCTTCGCTGACCGAAATGGCGTCGGACTTTCGCACCGGGGTCGGCGAGCAGCGCAAACTGGAATTGGCCGATCATGTGACGGTCGAGATGAACACCCGCACCAGCATCAACGTGCGCGATGGCCGCAGCGACACGCAGGAGATCGAACTGGTCGGCGGCGAGGCGGCGGTCACCGCCGGATCTGCCGTGACCCTTCGGGCGGCCGCCGGCACCGTCGCTGCGACCAGTGCCCAGTTCACGGTCCGGTGCGACCGTTCCGAGGTCCGCGTGACGTGTCTCGGCGGCGCAATCGAAGTCGGCGTTCACGGAGAGCGCGTCGGCCTTGGCGCAGGCCAGCAGCTGGCCTATTCGGGCGCTATCGGCGCCGCGACCGCCGCAAATCTGGATGTGTCGGCCGGCTGGCGCAGTGGCGTTCTCGTATTCGAGAACGAACTGCTCTCGCATGTCATCGATGAGGTCAACCGCTATCGCCCGGGCCACATCGTGCTGCTGAATGCCGAAATCGGCAAACGGAGGGTCAGCGCGCGCTTCAAGCTCAGCCGACTGGACATGGTCATCACCCAGTTCCAGGAGGTCTTTGGCGCCAAGGTGCGATCGCTCGGCGGCGGCCTGGTCATGTTGAGCTAATGCGACAGCAGCAAGATAATGGGCGTTTTCCACCGGAAATAATTCTTCTCGTTGCGACTTCCTCCCGCTGATCGCCGGAACGTCCTTAGGACAGCCGATGATTTTCGGGAGCGAGCGGCGTCTGCTCAGCCGCCCGATCTGTCCTGAGAGAGAGTTTTCATGTTGCTCCGTGCCGCCGCATCCAACCGTCGCCTGTCGCGTCGCAACAACGATCAGGGGGCGCGGATCGCTGCAAGGTCGCCCCGCGCCGTGTCCCGCAGTGCGTTGCTCGCCGGCACCAGCGGACTTGTTCTCGGACTGATGTTGGCAGCGTCACCAGACGCCATGGCCCGATCGATGAACGGTTCAGCCCTCGGCGTATCAGCGCCGAACTTCGCCTCCGACGCCGCTGCCGTCGCGGCGCAGCAGGCCGGGGCGGTGGCGAAGCAGAGCCAG
>DATCUS010000338.1:0-37039 GCA_036561845.1 Tardiphaga sp.
GAGGCAGGCGCCGCCGCCACAGCCGCCGGCGCTTCAGCGACCTGTGCGGGCGCAGATGCAGGGGCAGGTGCGGGTGCGGGTGCGGGCGTGGCGGCTTCGCTGGGAATGCGACGCTTGCCGCGCTTCTCGACCACCACCACGTTGGTGCGGCCATGGCTGAAGCTCTGGCGCACAGTGCCCTGCTCGACGCGCGGCTTGAGCGTCAAGGTCTTGCTAGGGACACTCAGAGTCTTGTCACCAGGCGTTTTCGTATCAACCATTCAGCAGTCCCAATCTTGTTGCGTTGTGCGTGTCCGCACCGTCTGTTCCATCAATCCTGCGTCGCCGGCGGAGTCGCCGTCGCCAAAGTCTCAGGCTCCACAGTCCCTGTTGCCAGGGCCCCGGTCGCCGAAGGCTCGCTCACCACTTGTCTGGCCGTCGTTTTAGCCTTGCCGCCAACGCCTGCTGTGCCGTCGTCCGCCATCCGGTATCGGACCAGTGTCTGGCTGCGCGACAGGAACGTTTTGCTCGCCGGACCCGCGAGCAGGGCAGCATGTATCACATTTGACCTGCCTAATGCCAAATCCAATTCGTCGGACGTCAAAACAGTGACAATCGGCAGTTCGCGCAGGGCCGGAGGCGCCTGCACCTCTTCAGATAAGCCTTCGGAAGGCAATTCGGAAGCACCCTCAGCAGCCGAAGACGCCTGGAAAGCCCGCTCTTGCTGGAATTCCTGCTCCAGCAGCGCGGTTTGCCGGGCGATTCCGTCCAGTTTGCGGATTCCGTCGGCGGCGCCGTCCGAGGCGTGGATCAATCCCTTGGCCTGGCGCTGCCGCAGCGCGTCCGCGACCTTGGTAAAGCCGGACACCACCTGGCCGGCCTTGGCCGTGATCGCCAGCGCCTCGATAACGCCGCGGACCATCAGCCTGTCGGTGTCGTCGGCCAGAGTCGGCGACGCCTTGACGTTTTTCTTGAAGCCCTTGGCAAACAGATTGCGCTTCGCGGCTTCGGCCACCGCCTTGCGGGAGGCGGTCACCCACAGCCCGCGGCCGGGCAGCTTGCGCTTCAGATCCGGGATCGCCTCGCCGGTGGGCGCGACGACGAAACGGATCAGCTCGTCGATCGGACGCACGCTGCGCGTGACCACGCACATCCGCTCGGTCCCGGACTTGTTGGTCCGAGGTCCGTTGTCGAGATCTGCCAGGTCAGCGGGGGCAAGCATGCGCGTGGCATCGTTCCTTAAACCGGCTGATCTTCGGTGGCGTCGACCTCGGCGCCCTTGTCCAGATCGGCCTGGGTGATCCAGCCCGCGGCAACGCGCGCCTGCATGATGAGGCGCTCGGCGTCTTCACGCGAGATCTCGCTCGCATCGAGAATGCCGGGATGCTTGGTCGGCTCGGCGCCTTCCTTGCGCTCGGTCCAGCCCACCAGATCGTCGGTGGCGCAACCGGCCAGATCCTCGATGGTCTTGATGTCGTTCTCGCCGAACTTGACCATCATCTTCAGGGTCACGCCCGGCACCGTCTTCAATGCGTCTTCCACACCCAGTTCCTTACGTTTGTTTTCGAGCTCTGACTCGAGCTGTTCGAGATATTCACGCGCCCGGCTCTGCAGCTCGGCGGCAGTCTCGTCGTCGAAGCCTTCGATTCCGGCCAGTTCCTTGACGTCGACCATCGCCAGTTCTTCAACTGACGTGAAGCCTTCGGAAGCCAGCAACTGACCGACGACTTCGTCGACATTGAGGGATTCCATGAAAACCCGCGTCGAATTCTCGAAATCGGCCTGGCGGCGCTCGGATTCTTCCTGCTCGGTCAGGATGTCGATATCCCATCCGGTCAGCTGCGAGGCCAGACGCACGTTCTGGCCGCGACGTCCGATCGCAAGAGACAACTGGTTATTGGTATCGGGAACGACAACCTCGATGCGCTCGCGATCCTCGTCGATCACGACCTTCGAGACTTCCGCCGGCGCCAGCGCGTTGACGACGAAGGTGGCGATATCCGGCGACCACGGAATGATGTCGATCTTCTCGCCCTGCAGCTCGTTGACCACGGCCTGCACGCGCGAACCGCGCATGCCGACGCAGGCGCCGACCGGATCGACCGAGGAATCCCGGGAGATCACCCCGATCTTGGCGCGCGAGCCGGGATCGCGGGCGACCGCCTTGATCTCGACGATGCCGTCATAGATTTCAGGCACTTCCTGCGCGAACAGCTTGGCCATGAACTGCGGATGGGTGCGCGACAGGAAGATCTGCGGACCCCGGGTCTCGCGGCGCACGTCGAAAATATAGGCGCGAACGCGATCGCCGTTGCGGAACACTTCCCGCGGCAGCATCTCGTCGCGGCGCACGATGGCCTCGCCGCGGCCGAGATCGACGATCACGCTGCCATATTCGACGCGCTTGACGATGCCGTTGACGATGTCGCCGATGCGATCCTTGAATTCCTGGAACTGGCGATCACGCTCGGCCTCGCGCACCTTCTGCACGATGACCTGCTTGGCAGACTGCGCGGCGATGCGGCCGTATTCCAGCGGCGGCAGGGTGTCGGCGATGGTATCGCCGATCTGCGCGCCGGGGTTGGCACGCTCGGCATCGAACAGCGAAATCTGGTTGGACGAATTCTCGACATCCTCGACCACCAGCATGTGGCGGGTGAGCTGCAACTGCCCCGTCTTCGGGTTGATCTCGGCATGCACGTCGGTTTCGGAGCCGTAGCGCGCCCGCGCCGCCTTGGCGATCGCGTCTTCCATTGCCTCGATCACGATGCCGCGGTCGATGGATTTCTCCCGCGCGACCGCGTCCGCAATCTGAAGCAATTCGAGTTTATTGGCGCTGACAGCTGCCATGGCTCAGTCTCCTTCGGTGGGGTCGAGGCCTAGCCGCTGTCTTTCAGCGGCCAGCCGGTGTTCCTTGGTGTTCTTCGGGGCAGGTTTCGCAGCCGCTTTCTTCGCGGCCTTGAGTTTCGGCTTCGGCGCAAAGCTCTTGGTGGGGTCGCTGCGCTTGGCGTGCGGCGGCGGCGCAGGCAGGATACCGAGACCCTGCTTCATCTCGCGCTCCGCCAGCTTGCCGCGGCGCATCGATTCCGCGATCAACTCGTCGGTCAGCACCAGATTGGCGTTGGCAATGTCTTCGAGCGGCAGCCGGGTAATGGGGTCCTCGCCGTCGCGGGCGCCTTCGCGATCCAGCAACACCACGTCGCCTTCGATGGCGCCGAGCAGGCCGCGGAACCGCTTGCGGCCGCCGACAGCCACCGCCATCTCGATCTTGACGAGATAGCCTTCGTAGCGCTCAAAATCACTGCGGCGAACCAGCGGACGGTCGATCCCGGGCGAGGAGACTTCCAGCCGGTAGGCGCGCTCGATCGGATCGGACACGTCCAGCACCGGCGACAGCGCATGCGAAATCGCTTCGCAGTCCTCGACCAGCATGGTGCCGTCGGGGCGTTCCGCCATGATCTGCACCGTGCAGCCGAGTTCGCCGGAGATCTTGATGCGGACCAGCCGATAGCCCATGCCCTGCAGCACCGGACCGGCAATCGCCGACACCCGCGCGGCGGCACCCGGTTCAATGACCAGGCGCGGCTCGGAAAGCAGTTCGAGATCCACTTTATCGGTGGTTGGATCGGTCATGTCCGGCGTCAAGATCTGTCTGGCTGCAACGGTTGTTGAAGCCGGGCTTCGGCCCGGCCGTTCGGCCCCGTACCGACCCCGCCGGGTCGGCAGGGGTCCGTTCAGGTAATAAAAAAGAGCGGGTCCCGAGGGGCCCACTCTCAAACGCGATCGTATGAGAAACCATAAGTTATGGCCGATATAGCCTTTTCGCGGGGCCCGGGCAAGGGCCGAGAGACCCAAACCGGCGATTTCGCAGGTATTCGGCTCATGTTTTCGCGGCTAACCCTTCCTTCATCAAGCGGCATTACCTTCCGCGGAGCCGTCTGAACGGCAAGCGTTGAGCAGGTTTCCATGACAGTGGCGCATACCCTCATTCCCGGGCTCGAGGAGATCGTCAAAAATGGCGATCCCCGGCGTCGCGGCGACGCGATGCGCAAGATTTCCGACCTGTTCGTGCAAGGCGCGGCGCATTTCCAGCCTGATCATGTCGAGCTGTTCGACGGCATTCTGATCAGCCTGGTGCCACAGACGGAAGTCGAGGTCCGCGGCGAGCTGGCGCAGCGGCTGGCGACCCTCGCCAACGCGCCACCGCAATTGGTCGGCCTGCTGGTGCGCGACGACGAGATCACCATCGCCGGTCCGCTGCTGCGCCACTCGCCGCTCATCGACGAACCGACGCTGGTCGACATCGCGCGCGTCAAGGGTCAGCCGCATCTGCTGGCGATCTCCCACCGCCCTACGCTGTCGCCGGGGATCACCGACGTCATCGTCCGCCGCGGCGATCGCGACGTCGTCCGTCAGGTCGCCGGCAACGGCGGAGCGCAATTTTCCATCATCGGCTATTCCGGCCTGATCCGGCGCGCCGGCGACGACGGCGTGCTCGCCGTCACCGTCGGACAGCGCGATGACCTGACCGGCCCGCAGCTCAAGGACCTGTTGTCGCGCTCGATCGACGTGGTTCGCCGCCGCTTGTTCGAGGCGGCCAGGCCGGACCAGAAGACCGCCATCAATCGCGCCATGGAGGAAATCACCGGGTCGCCGCGGCATATGCTGGTGATCCGCGACTTCGCGACGGCACAACGCACCATCAACAAGCTGCACCAGGCCGACGACCTTAACGAGGGCACGCTGCTGCGCTTCGCGCGCGCCCACCAGTATGAGGAAACTGCGGCGGCGCTGTCGGCGATGTCCGGCGTGCGGATCGAGACCGTTGACCACCTGCTCAAGGGCGACCGCGACGATCCGATCCTGATCCTCGGAAAATCGATCGGGATATCCTGGGCGACGATCCGCGCGCTGATGGCGCTGCGGATGGGACCGGGACGCTCCACCGCAGCGGCAGATGTCGAGGAAGCCCGGCTCAACTTCGAGCGCCTGGTGCCGGCGACCGCGCAGCGCGTGCTGACCTTCTGGCAGACCCGCGATCCGAAGTCCGTGCCGGTCTAGGGTCCTACCGCGTCTCCGCGGTCTTTCTGAAAATCAGATACGTCGCCTTGCGGCCTTCGCGTTCGGCCTTGCGGCCATAGCGCGTCATTGTGTAGTTCGGCCACGGCTGCCGCCAGTCGTCGGCGCGCTCGGCGGTCCAGATGAATTCTGGCGCGCGCGACAAATGCCACAGCGTCCAGGCGACGTAATCGTCGATGTCGCAGACGAAGCGGAATTCGCCCGACGGCTTGAGCACCCGCGCCATGGCTGCGAGCGTGGCGTCCTGCACGAAGCGCCGCTTCCAGTGCCGCCGCTTCGGCCACGGATCCGGGTGGATCAGGTCGATGCGCGCCATCGACTGCGGCGGCACCCAGGCCAGCAGTTCCGCCGCATCGCCGGCGACGAGACGGATGTTGCGCACGTCGTGCGCCTCGATCTGCGACAGGATCTTGGCCATGCCGTTGACGTAGGGCTCGCAGCCGATGAAGCCGGTGCGCGGATGCGCCAGCGCCTCCGCCACCAGATGTTCGCCACCGCCGAATCCGATCTCGAGGCGAACGTCATCGACCGGCACCGCGAACAGCGAACGCAGGTCGGCCGGCGGCGCGCCGGCGATGTCGAGGGCGAGGCGCGGCAGCAACCCGGCGATCAGATCGGCCTGGTGCGAACGCAGCTTGTGGCCCTTGCGGCGCCCGAAGAACGAGCCCTGGCCGGCATCATGGCCAAATGCCGGTGCGCCATCGCTGGCATCATCATGGTGGTCGTCGGGATCAGCGGGTGCGGTTGTCATCGCGGGGAGTGATACAGCCGAACCGCGGCTTATGCCAACGGCCGGCAATGCCGGCCGAGACGAAACTCCGGGCAATGTCAGCGACGGTCTGGCGGTTCGCGCGCTGCGATCTGCTCGACCATCTCAACGATGCTGCGGCGGAGCTTGCTGTCGGTAATCCGTGTGAAGGCACGGGTGAGCGCCAGCCCCTCGGAGGTGGCGAGAAAATCCGAGACATAGGCCGGCGAGGACGCCTCGCTGAACCCGTCGGCGCCGAGCGTGGCGCCGGGGCCGCCCTCGAACAGAAACGACACCGGGACCTGAAGGATTTCCGAGATCTGCTGCAGCCGGCTCGCGCCAACGCGGTTGGTGCCCTTCTCGTATTTCTGCACCTGCTGGAATGTCAGCCCCAAGGCCTCGCCGAGCTTTTCCTGACTCATACCCAACATGATGCGCCGCATGCGCACACGACTGCCGACATATTTGTCAACAGGATTGGGCGCTTTGGTGGACATCGCAAACACTCCTCGATCGCGTGGCAAACACCCGTTCGGAAGCGGGGCCTCGACGTCCGCGCCACGCTCCGTAACGGTATGGACGTATCGTAATCGATTTTGGCAACCGTGCAAATTTTCCTAAGCGAAAATTTTGTGCCATGCGCTGCGTCAATTCCCAATGCCTGAGAAAGCGACCATGAGAAAGATGACTAGATTAGCCTTTTCTCACCCGCCGTTCCGCCGCGGCGTTGGCTCGGAGTGCCGCGGCCGTGCCGAGAAATGCCTGCGCCGCAGCGCTTCTATATCCGCCGGGCGTTGCGCCGGCGCACTGCGATGATGATCGACAGCGCCACGATCATCGCGGCCGGAATGTCTCGAATGCGCGCATAAATTGTTTGTGGAATGGCCACGGGAAGGCCGGAATCCAGCACGCCTTCGATGCCGAGCCCTAGTCGCGCGACGATGCGCCCGACAGGATCGATCACCGCGGAGATGCCGGTGTTCGCTGCGCGAACAACCGGCAGTCCTTCCTCGATGGCGCGCACCCGGGTCTGCTGCAAATGCTGATAGGGGCCGGTGGAAATGCCGAACCAGCCGTCATTGGTGAGGTTGGCGATCCAGCCGGGACGATCGTCGCGCGAGGTCACGTCGCCTGGAAAGATCGCCTCATAGCAGATCAGCGGCAGCATCCGCGGCGCGCCCGGAATCTGCATGGTCCGGCGCCGGTCACCGGGAATGAAACCGCCCTGCACCTTGGTGAGCTGGACGAAGCCGATTTTCTCCATCCAGTCCTGAAACGGCAAATATTCGCCGAACGGCACCAGGTGCAGCTTGTCATAAACGGACAGAATGGTGCCGTCATGATCGATCACATAGATCGAATTGTAGGCACGGGTGATGCGCGTGCCGGCCGGCTGCTCGGGCGGGCGCACTGCCCCGGTGACCAGCACGGTGCCCTTCGGCAGCAACTCGGCGATCTGCGCCATCGCGTCGGCCTCGCGCGACAGGAAAAACGGAAACGCTGATTCCGGCCACACCAGCACGGTGGCATCGCCGACTCCGCTGGACTGCGGGCCGGTGGCGCGATCCGATAGCGCCAGATATTGCTTCATCACCTCCGCCTTGGCGGCATAGTTGAAGCGGACATCCTGCTGCAAGTTAGGCTGCATGATGCGCAGCTTGACCTTGGCGACCAGCTGCGTCGGATGCTGCGACAAGCGCACCACGCCGTACAGCCCCATCGCCGCCAGCAGCAGCAGCGCGGCCGCCGGCGCCAGCCACGGTCGGCGCATCCGCGCGCGGCCATCGATCAGTACTGCCGGGCTGGCGAAGATCGCCACCGTCACGAATGTCAGGCCCCAAAGGCCGATCAATGAGGCGCTCTGCGCCAGCGCCAGCGGCTCGGTCAGCGCATAGCCGAACGTGTTCCAGGGAAAGCCGGTGAGCACATGGCCGCGCAGCCATTCGCTGACGGTCAGGCTGGCGGCGAGCGCCAGCACGCGCGACGCATCCTTGGTCCACAGCAGCCGCGCCAGCGCGAAGCCGAGCGCGCTGAAAAGCGCCAGATAGGCCGGCAGCCCGCACACGGCCACGGGCAGCAGCCAGCCGAAGATCTGCGCATCGACCAGAAAGGCGTAGCCGATCCAGTACAGGCCCGGCACGAAATAGCCGAAGCCAAACCACCAGCCGGCCATGGCCGCGGCGGGAACACCGCGCATTCGGCCGGCGGCGGCACCGTCGATCAGCCACACCACCACCGGAAAGGTGACGAACAGCACCGGCCAGGCGTTGAACGGCGCCATCGCCAGCGACGACAGCGCGCCGGCCGTGACGGCGATCGCCGCGCGCTTCCAGCCCCAGGCAAGAATGATGAAGAGTCCAACGGCGCGAAGTTTGCTGAATGTCACGAGGAACTCGCACCGTCGCCGGCCTGCGACGGGCCTGAATTGTCATTGGCCTGCGCGGCGTCAGAGCCGGCGTCGCCGCGGCGGGTGGTGCGCGCCCGCACCACCGGGCGCTCCTTGCGCGGTCCGATGCGCAACCGCTTGACCCGGCGCGGATCGGCATCGAGCACCTCGATCTCGAAATTGCCGGGACCGGAAATCACCTCACCGCGCACCGGCAGCCGGCCGACATGGGTGACCAGATAGCCGCCGAGGGTCTCGACCTCCTCGCCGGCTTCGCCGGTGACGAAATCCTCGCCGAGCATGGTCCTGACATCGTCGAGGCTGGCGCGGGCATCGGCGATGAAGGAATCGCCCTGCCTGACGATCGAGGGTGCCTCGTCGCTGTCGTGCTCGTCGTCGATCTCACCGACGATCTGCTCGACGATGTCCTCGATCGAAACCAGTCCGTCGGTGCCGCCGTATTCGTCGACCACCAGCGCCAGGTGAATCCGCGACGCCTGCATCTGCGCCAGCAGATCGATGGCGCGCATCGAGGGCGGCACGTAGAGCAACTTGCGGATGATGCCGGTTTCGCTGAGCGGTGCCGCGAGATTCACGGCGCGCAGGTCGAGCCCCGCCGGCAGAACCTTCTTGCGCTTGGCGACGGTGGTTACGGTGACGCGCGCTTTGGTGGTCATGTAGGCCAGGAGGTCGCGGATGTGGACGATGCCGACCGGATCGTCGAGGGTCTCGTTGTAGACCACCAGGCGCGAATGCGCGGCGCTCTCGAACAGGCCCATCAACTCTCCGAGCGAGATATCCTGCTTCACCGCGACGATGTCGGCACGGTGGATCATCACGTCGGCGATGCGCCGTTCGTGCAGGCCGAGGATGTTGCGCAGCATGGTGCGCTCGATCGGCGAGAAGCCGGTCTCGTCGGGCGTCGAGGCGTCGAGCACCACCTGGAGATCGGCGCGCACCGAGCCGGGCTTCCAGCCGAACAGCGAACGGATCGCCCGGGTCAGCCAGTTTTCCGCCGAGGGACGCATGACCTCGCCATTGTGAATCACCGCCGGCAGGTTGGCCGAGGTGTTCGGATTGTCGTTGCTAGGGTCGCCCTCCGGCATGTCAGGCCACCCGATCCGTAGAAGGATCTCGTTCGGCATAGGGATCGGGAATGCCGAGGGTGGCGAGGATGTCGCGCTCCAGCGCCTCCATGACCTCGGCTTCGCCGTCCTTCTCGTGATCGTAACCGACGAGATGAAGGAAGCCGTGCACGCTGAGATGGCTGAGATGATGGGGGAACGGCTTGCCCTCGTCGTCGGCCTCGCGGCGCGTGGTCTCGTAGGCAATGGCGATGTCGCCGAGCATGCGCGGCGCATCGTCGGCCTCCTGCCCGGACGGCGGCTGCAGTGCCGGAAACGACAACACATTGGTCGGCTTGTCGATGCCGCGCCAGTTCTGATTCAGGGTACGGATGCCAGCGTCGTCGGTCAGCATGACGGCCAGTTCGGCGTCGCCGGTGTCGGCATCGACCATCCCGGCCGCCGCCTCAATGGCGCGGAAGATGATGGCTTCGGCCTCAGCCTCGGCGTTCCAGCAATCGGCGACAATGAGAACCTCTGTCGCGGGAAGTGTATGCGTCGTCATCGGTCAGTAGCTTCTTTCGCCGACGAACCCGGTTGCGGATTCGCCGGCAGCGTGAGGTGTGTGCGTCAAGATTTTGTGGTGGCCGGCTTTTGCGGCATTCCCTCATAGGCGGAGACGATGCGCGCCACCAGTTCGTGGCGGATCACATCTTCCGCCTTGAACTTGACCTGCGCGATGCCGGTGATACCGTCGAGCAGGCGCGCGGCTTCCGCAAGGCCAGACGTCTGGCCGGGCGGCAGGTCGACCTGGGAGGGATCGCCGGTGACGATCATCCGGCTGTTCTCGCCGAGCCGGGTCAGGAACATCTTCATCTGCATCGAGGTGGTGTTCTGCGCCTCGTCGAGGATGATCGCCGCATTGGTCAGCGTGCGGCCGCGCATGAAGGCCAGTGGCGCGATCTCGATTTCGTTGGTCTGCAGCGCGCGCTCGACGATGCGCGAATCCATCAGGTCATAGAGCGCGTCGTAGATCGGGCGCAGATAGGGATCGACCTTCTCTTTCAGGTCGCCCGGCAAAAAACCCAATCGCTCGCCGGCTTCCACTGCGGGGCGGGTCAGGATGATGCGATCGACTTCCTTGCGCTCGAACAGTTGCGCCGCCTGCGCCACTGCCAGCCAGGTCTTGCCGGTGCCGGCGGGGCCGATGCCGAACACCAGCTCGTGGCTCTTCAGCGCGCGGATATAGGTGTCCTGCGCCGCGGTGCGGGCGCGTACCGGGCGCTTGCGCAGGTTGATCGCTTCGAAGGTCGAAGCCTTGCCGCCCTTGGGATCGAAGGCGAACAGCGAGCCCTGCGCCAGCGTGGCGCGGATCGCGCCCTCGACGTCGCCTTGCGCGATATCGTGGCCGGTCATTGCCTGCGCATAGAGGGTCTCGAGCACGCGGCGGGCGCCGTCGCAGGCGTCGCGGGTACCGGTCAGCGTGATGTGGTTGCCGCGGGAATCCACCACGACGTTGAGCCGACGCTCCACCAGCGCCAGGTTCTGGCCGTAAGGGCCAACCAGCGACGACGCCGCACGGTTGTCGTCGAAGGCGACGACGACCTGCGTCTCTGGCTGGACCTGTGTGTCGAGTTTGCGGGCAGCGAGCGTAGGCGAATCCGATGCGCTTTTTGGCAAGGGTTCAGGCTCCAGTGGTGGCGGGGGAATGCGCAAGCTGCGCGGGCTGCGGTGACGGCGTAACGACGAGGGAGCCGAGCAGGCTGTAGCGCTCGAGGCTCTCGATGCGAACCGGCAGGACCTGGCCGATGATGTCGTCCGCAGCCATCACATGGGCCGGCTGCAGCCAGGCGGTGCGGCCGACGATCTGACCGGGATTGCGCGCGGCGCGCTCGAACAGCACGTCAACAGTTGCGCCAATCGTGGCCGTGTTGAAGGCCGATTGCTGGCTGTCGATCAGTTCCTGAAGTCGCACCAAGCGCTCGTCCATCACTGCTGTCGGCACCGTCTCCTGCATGTCCGCCGCCGGCGTGCCCGGCCGAGGCGAATACTTGAACGAATATGCACCAGCGTAACCGATTTGTGTGACGAGCGCGAGGGTCGCTGCAAAATCTTGATCGCTCTCGCCGGGGAAGCCGACGATGAAATCCGACGTAAATGCAATGTCTTGCCGCGCGCCACGAAAACGATCGATGACCCGGCGATAATCTTCTGCTGTATGTTTTCGGTTCATGGCCGCCAGAATCCGGTCGGAACCGGATTGCACCGGCAGATGCACGAACGGCATCAGCTGCGGCAGATCGCGATGCGCCTCGATCAGCGTGTCCTCGACGTCGCTGGGATGACTTGTGGAATAGCGCAGCCGTTCGATGCCGGGAATATCGGCCAGACGGCGCAGCAAAGTCCCGAGCGGCCATGGCCGGCCATCCGGCCCTTCGCCGTGATAGGCGTTGACGTTCTGCCCGATCAGGGTGATCTCGCGCACGCCGTTGTCGGCGAGGCGCTTGATATCGTCGACGATTTTCGCGACCGGGCGCGACACTTCCGAGCCCCGCGTGTACGGCACCACACAGAATGTGCAGAACTTGTCGCAGCCTTCCTGCACCGTGACGAAGGAGGAGATGCCGCGGGCGCGAATCGCCGCCGGCTTCGGCGGCGGCAGGAAGCCGAACTTGTCCTCGATGGGAAATTCGGTTTCCAGCGCGCGGCCGCCGGCCTTGGCCCGCGCCAGCAGTTGCGGCAGATGGTGATAGCTTTGCGGCCCGACCACCACATCGACCACCGGGGCGCGGCGAATGATCTCGTTGCCCTCGGCCTGGGCGACGCAGCCGGCGACGACGATATTCATCTTGCGGCCGTCGGCGGCGGCGATGTCCTTGGCGACGCGCAGCCGGCCGAGCTCGGAATAGACCTTTTCCGAGGCCTTTTCGCGGATGTGGCAGGTGTTGAGGATGACGAGGTCGGCGTCATCGACACTGCCGGTCTCGACAAAACCTTCCGGAGCCAGCGTGTCCACCATGCGCTGGGCATCGTAGACGTTCATCTGACAACCATAGGACTTGATATGCAGCTTGCGCGGCGGGGTCATGGAACCTGAATGCTGGATGGAGCGGCGCTTGCTGCGCGGGCTTCAGATATAGGGGAACGCCCGGAAAATCCAGCACTCCAAGAAATGTCGTTCGGGAACAATGACTTAATCGGCAGCTGCCATGCCTGACTGACGATCGAGCTGCGCGATCAGCCCAGACAGCCGGCGCATATCGCCGAATGTAGCGGTCGCGCCGGCGGCCTGCAGCGCCCCGGCGGTCTCCGGCCGGCAGTGCGCGCCGCCGTGGAAACCGAGCACGGTCATGCCCGCGGCCACCGCCCCGGTGACGCCGGGCACGCTGTCCTCGACCACCACGCAACGCGCGGGCTTCACGCCCATCTCGCTGGCTGCGAACAGGAACAGGTCCGGCGCCGGCTTGCCATTGCTGACCTGGCTCGCGGAGAACAGGTTTGGCCCGAAGCGGTCGCGCAGGCCGGTGGTGGTCAGGCTGCTGCGAATCCGCGTCGGCGTGCCCGACGACGCGACGCAGATCGGCAGCGACAATTTTGCAAGTGTTTCGGCGATATGCGGCACGGGCGTCAGCTGCTCGCCGAACACGCGGTCGATGGCCGCCTTCAAGGCGACGGTATATTCGTCGGGCAGCACGCGGCCCATCTCAGTCTCGACCTCGAATCGCGCCTCACGCGACGAGCGGCCGAGGAAGCGATCATGCACCTGCTCGGCGGATATCGCGTAGCCGTGCGCCGTCAGCACCTCGGCGTGCACCACGCAGGCCAGCGCCTCGCTGTCGACCAGCACGCCGTCGCAGTCGAAGATGACGAGATCGAAACTCACTTCGTTGATTTGTCTTCGTCGAGCGGCACGCAGTACAGCTCGAGACGGTGGTCGACCAGCTTGTAGCCGAGGCGCGCGGCGACCTCGGCCTGCAGCTTCTCGATTTCCTCGGAGGTAAATTCGATCACCGTGCCGTCGCGCAGATTGATCAGGTGGTCGTGATGGCTGTCGCGCATGGTCTCGTAGCGCGCGCGGCCCTCGCGAAAATCGTGGCGCTCGATGATGCCGGCATCCTCGAACAGCTTGACGGTGCGATATACTGTGGAGATCGAGATCTTGTCATCGACCGCAACACAGCGGCGATACAGTTCCTCGACGTCGGGATGGTCCACCGCTTCCGCCAGCACGCGCGCGATGACGCGGCGCTGCTCGGTCATGCGCATGCCGGTGGCGGCGCAGCGCGCCTCGATTCCAGTGGCCTTCAGCGCAGGCGTGGGTTTGAATGCTGTCATGGTCTGAGCTTTCGGCGCGGGCGAGTGATCATGCGCTCTGCAAATTTCGCCCCTTGTGCCACTGCGCCGGGTTCACGACAAGTCGCGGCGCATCACCAAGGCGTTCAATTCCTGGCCACCGGCCTCCTTGTAATAGCGTTCCCGGCGCCCCGCGACGACAAATCCGGCCCGTTCGTACAGCCGCTTGGCCGCCTGATTGTTTTCCTCGACTTCGAGAAAGACGGTACGGATTCCGCGGCCGGCGAGATGGCCGAGATGGGTCAGGAACAACTCGCGCGACAGGCCGCGACCGCGATGCGCCGGAGCTAGCGCGATGGACAGGATTTCCGCCTCGTCCGCGGCCATCCGCGACACCACAAAGCCGATCACCGCGCGACCCTGGCGCAGCCGGTGCACCAAGGTGTTGCGCTCGCCCAGCATCTGTTCGAACTCGGTCTCGCCCCAGCCGCGATGGAACGAGGCCCCGTGCAGCCGCGCCAGAGTGCGCGCGTCGCGCAAGGTGGCAGGCTCGACCACGGCCGGTCGGTGACCCCACAGGCGCGACAGCCATGCCATCATGACGCAGCGGCCTGCGCGGCTTTCTGCAGCGGATCGGTCTGCGGCTTGGCGTCGGGCGCACGCAGGTAATAGGGCCGGGCCGGCGCATTCTCGGGGGTGACGGCGGCGCCGAGCCAGCCGATCCAGGTGATGTCGGGTGCCGGTTGTGCATCGACCTGCCGCGGCGGGGCTGCGTCGGCCGGCCAGCGGTCGGCGAGGATCTGCGCCGCGTTACCGACGATATGCGGCGCGCCAAGCCGGGCGGCTTCCAGCGCTTCGGCGACGGGTGCCACGCGCGGCCGGATCAACGGACTGCCGTCGCCGCCGACCACCTGGAAATAGACGTGGTCATGGCGGGCATCGATAGCCGAGATGATCGGGTGCGGCTCGTTCCGGCTCACCACCGGCGCGGCGTAGGCCGTCAGCGTGGTCAGGCCGACCACCGGCTTGCCGGCGGCAAGGCCGAGGCCGCGCGCCGCGGACAGCCCGACCCGCAGCCCGGTGAAACTGCCGGGTCCGGTGGTGACGGCGATGCGATGCAGGTCGGCGAAACCGATGCCGGATTGCTGCATGACCCGCGCGATCAGCGGCATCAGCGCCTCGGCATGGCCGCGCTTCATCGGCAGCGATTCATGGGCGATCAGCCGGCTGACGCGGGTGTCCAATACACCGGCGGCGCAGGCATCGAGGGCGGTGTCGATGGCGAGGATCAGCATGGACAACCTCTAGCATGACCTGCGCGCAATTGCGCACGCTACCCACAACTCATTTCTTTGGCGCGTCCACGCGGCGCGGCAGATCCCGTAGAGATAGCAGCGATTTGGTGGGCAATGTCGGTGGGCAACGTCGATGTGCGCGCCTCGTACCGGCTTCGCACCGCCCGTATCGGAACAGTACACGGAGACGCGGCGCAGCGGTTTTCTGACCACGATGCATCACTTTGTAGTTGCAGGAGATTCCCGCACTTCTACGGGACTCATGTTTAACAGAATCTTGGCGAATCGACACCATGATAAGCTCGACAGTTTATCGTCCCATCGCGCCTGCCCATTTGCATTTCAAATATCGAACGGCGCGCAAATGTCCCGACAACATTGGAACTAAAATCATGTTCAATCGCCGCCCGACCAGAAGCGAGCACGCCAAATCCCTCGCGACGGATATGTTGACTGCAAATGTGATGGTCGCCGATGCGGACCACAATATCATCTACATGAACGAGGCTGTCGTCGGTCTGCTGAGCGAAGCCGAAGCCGATATCCGGAAGGACCTGCCGCGCTTCGGCGTTGCGAATCTGATCGGCAGCAATATCGACGTCTTTCACAAGAATCCCGCCCATCAGCGCCAGATGCTCGACAGCCTGAAGGCGACGTATCGCGCCACGATCACTGTCGGCGGCAGAATTTTCGACCTCGTCGCTACGCCCGTCAGGGAGAAGGACGGCAAGCGTTCGGGCACGGTGGTTGAATGGGCCGATGCGACGCTGCGGCTACAAGACATGGAATCCATGGCGAAAGTCGCCGCGATCGGCCGCTCCCAGGCGGTCATCGAATTCCAGATGGACGGCACCATCATTACTGCCAACGATAGTTTTCTGAAGGCCCTCGGCTACACAATGGGAGAGATCAAGGGCAAGCACCACAGCCTGTTCGTCGAACCCGCGATGCGTGACAGCGCCGCCTATCGCGAATTCTGGGCGAGCCTGAACCGCGGCGACTACCAGGCCGCCGAATACAAGCGGATCGGCAAGGACGGCAGGGAGGTCTGGATTCTCGCCTCCTACAATCCGATCCTCGACGGCAACGGCAAGCCCTACAAGGTCGTCAAGTTTGCCACCGACGTGACCGAGCAAAAACTCAGGAACGCCGACCTTGCCGGCCAGATCGCCGCGATCGGGAAATCGCAGGCGGTTATCGAGTTCGACATGAACGGCAACGTGCTCACCGCCAACGACAATTTCCTGCGCGCGCTCGGCTATTCGTTGGGCGAGATCAAGGGCAAGCATCACAGCCTGTTCGTCGATCCGTCGGAGCGTGACGGCGCAGCCTATCGCGAATTCTGGGCCGCCCTAAATCGCGGCGAATACCAGGCCGCCGAATACAAGCGGATCGGCAAGGGCGGCAAGGAAGTCTGGATCCAGGCGTCCTACAATCCAATTCTCGACCTCAATGGCAAGCCGTTCAAGGTCGTCAAATATGCGACCGACACCACCGATCAGGTGATTGCCCGCATGAAGAGCGAACGGGTCCGCGGAATGATGGAATCCGTCGCGGCCGGCGCCGAGGAACTAAACGCCTCGGTGCGCGAAATCTCCGAGGCGATGATGAAATCGAAGAACACCGCGATGTCGGCGGTGAGCAAGGTCGAGCAGGCCGACGAACAGGCCCAGCGCCTCAGCTCTGCGGCGCAGGCCATGAGCGGCATCGTCGAACTGATCGGCAATATCACCGGGCAGATCAATCTGCTCGCTCTCAACGCAACCATCGAGTCTGCGCGCGCGGGCGAAGCCGGCCGCGGCTTTGCGGTGGTCGCATCCGAGGTGAAGAATCTCGCCAACCAGGCCAAACAGGCCACCGACAAGATCGGCAGCGAGATCGGCAGCCTGAACGGCATTTCCGGCGATGTGCTCGCCGCATTGATTGCGATCAAGCAGGAGATCCAGAACGTCAGCGAATACGTGACGGCCACGGCTGCGGCCGTCGAAGAACAGAGCACGGTCACCAGCGAGATGTCGTCGAGCATGCAGCGAGCAGCAGCCGAGGCTGCGAGCATCGGGCGCTAGAGGCGCGGCCCGATCGCTCTTGAGGCCGGCCGCGCCACGCGCGGCCGGGGCGGCACGCCGCTCTACATCGGGCGGACTTCGACCACGTCCGGCACGAAGTGCTTGAGCAGGTTCTGGATGCCGTGCTGCAGGGTCGCCGTGGACGACGGGCAGCCGGCGCAGGAGCCCTTCATGTTGAGATAGACGATGCCGTCCTTGAAGCCGCGGAAGGTGATGTCGCCGCCGTCATTGGCCACCGCCGGGCGTACCCTCGTCTCGATCAGGTCCTTGATGATCTCCACCGTCTCGGCGTCGGCCTCGGCAAAGAACTCTTCCTCGCCACTGATCTCGACGTCGCCAGACACGCTGCCATCGGCCATCAGCGGACCGCCGGACATGTAGTGTTCCATGATGGCGCCGAGGATCGCCGGCTTCATGTGCTGCCAGTCGCTGGCGTCCTTGGTCACGGTGACGAAATCCGAGCCATAGAACACGCTGGTGACGCCGGGCACGTCGAACAGCCGCTCCGCCAGCGGCGAGGCGGCGGCCGCCGCGCGCGAGGTGAATTCCATGGTGCCGCTGGCAAGCACGTCGCGACCCGGGATGAACTTCAGGGTGGCCGGGTTCGGGGTGGCTTCGGTCTGGATAAACATGAGCAATCTCCGGTACATCGCCGGTTCAAGGCCGGCACGTGCGGGGTGAGGATGAAGCTGTGTAGCAGATGGCCACGGAGAACGCACGATCAAGAGGGCGGACGTGTCGTTCCGGGGCGCGAGGGTGCAGCCTGAGCGAACCCGGAACCTCGATATGGCTCAACAACACATCTCCGGGGTCCGGGGGCTCGGTGCAGCCACTGCACCGGACGCGGGAACGACGGGTGGCTACGACAGCGCGTCGATCTCGGCGTCGGAAAGGCTGCCGGGCACTATGGTCACCGGGATCGGGAACCCACCGACCAGCTTGGCCATCATGGTGACGATCGGCCCGGGTCCCTCGGGGCCGGCCGACGCCGCCAGCACCAGCATGGTGATGTCGACGTCCTTGTCGATCACGTCGAGGATCTGCTCGGTGGTATCGCCCTCGCGAATCACCCGCTCGGGTGTGATCGCCGCGATGCCGTTGGCGCGGCCAGCGGCGCGGTCGAGGGCGGCGTTGGCGCCCTCCTCGGCTTCGGCGCGCATGATGTCGGCCACGCCCAGCCATTGCTGGTTGAGGTCCTCGGTCTCGATCACCCGCAGCATCACCACGCCGCCGCCCACGCGGACGGCCCAGCGGCTGGCGTAATAGACCGCACGGTCCCATTCCTCTGTGTCATCGACGACCACCAGGCATTTCGGCCTGTGGCCGGTCTCATAGCTTTTTCGCTGGGTGCTCATCCATGTCCCGATGCTGAACCGCGCGGAGATGGCGCAAGAGCGTCATGCTGGCACGGCGCGGCAGCTTTCGACAAGCGCGCCGGCGTGATCGCGGGCAACGGCCGCATTCACCAATCCGAAATCGTCCGTCGATTCATGTCAATCGCGCGACAGCGCCGCCAGCGGGTCAAGGAACGAGGCCTGGCGAGCGGGCAGATAGCCGAAGACAACCCCGATCCCGGTCGAGCAAAGAAACGCCGCGGCGAGCGAGCTCGCGGAAAAGCTCAGCTTGAAATTCGGTACCAGCGCATTGAATATTTCGGCAAGGCCAAAGGCGACGCAGACCCCGAGCGCGCCGCCGACGAAGCAGACCATCACCGCCTCGATCAGGAATTGCTGCAGGATATCGCTGCGCCGGGCGCCAACCGCCATGCGGACGCCGATCTCGCCGATGCGTTCGGAGACCGATACCAGCATGATGTTCATCACGCCGATGCCGCCGACGACCAGCGAAATCACGGCGATGGCGGCAATCATCATTGTCAGCGTCTCGGTGGTGCGGGTGATGGTCTTGCGGATGTCGTCGGTATTGAGAATCCCGAAATCCTTGATGCGATGGCGCTGCGTCAGGAACCGGGTGACATCGCGCTCCGCCTCGTCCGTCGCGATGTCGTCTTTGACCCGCAGCAGGATACTGCGCAGCGAGCTGCTGCCGAGGAACCGCGCCTGCACGGTGGTATAGGGCAGGTATACCGACAGATTCTGGCTGGAGCCGAACCCACCCACTTGCTGCTGCGTGACGCCGACGATCCGGCACGGCACGCTCCCGACCAGGATCACCTTTCCGATCGGACCGTCGGCATCGTCGGCAAAAAATGTCTGCCGGGTCTTTTCGTCGATGACCACATCCTGCTGGAAGTCGCGCAACCCGGCCGCGTCGAAGAATGCGCCGGCCGAAAGCTTGGTGCCCTTGACGGAAAAATACTGCTCGCCAACGCCGTTGACGAGGGCGCTGGCTTCCAGCGGGCCGTAGCGCAGCGTGCTGCTGGTCGATACCGTCGGCGTGACGCCATCGACATAGGGCTGCTGCAACAGCGCCTTGGCGTCGGCGACCACCAGGGTCTTGATTTTCGACGAGCGCACATCGCCGATATCCTTGCCGGGAAAGATCTCGATCGTATTGGTACCGAGACTGCTGATGTCGGACAGCACCTTGCGCTTGGCGGCATCGCCGAGCGCAACGACGGAGACCACCGATGCTATTCCGATGATGATGCCGAGCATAGTCAGGAAGGTGCGGAGCCGGTGCGCCGCCATCGCCAGCACGGCCATGCGGAAGGCTTCGCCAGTGCGATCCAGCATGCCTTGCCAGCGCCACCGCGATGTCTGAGGCCGGGCCGCGCCGGTTGTGGGCGCCGCGGCGACAGCGTCTCTTCCGCTGGTGCGGTCGGAAATGACGACGCCGTCGCGCAACTCGATGACACGCCGGGCCCGCGCCGCCACGGCGGCGTCGTGGGTCACGATGATGACGGTCTTGCCCTCGGCATGCAGCTCGTCGAGAATCCGCAACACCTCGTCGCCGCTGCGACTATCGAGCGCGCCGGTGGGCTCATCAGCCAGAATGACGTTGGCGCCGTTCATGAGCGCGCGGGCGATCGATACCCGCTGCTGCTGCCCGCCGGACAACTGGTTGGGCCGATGGCTGGCACGGTCGACAATGCCGAGCCGGTCCAGCAGGCTCCTGGCGCGCGCACGCCGTTTGTCGGCCGGCTGGCCGGCATAGATCGCCGGGATTTCGACGTTGCCTATCGCTGAGAGCGCCGGCAGCAGGTGGTAGCGCTGGAAGATGAAGCCGAAATGCTCGCGCCGCAGCGCCGCCAATTCGTCGGGATCGAGCGTTGCGGCTTCCTGACCGGCAATCAGATAGCTGCCCGAAGTCGGCCGGTCGAGACATCCGAGGATATTCATCAACGTGGATTTGCCGGAGCCCGACGCGCCCATGATGGCCACCATCTCGCCGGCCTCGATGGTCAGATCGACGTCGTTGAGCGCGACCACCGCGCCCTCCCCGGACGGAAATTCCCGACGCAGCTTGCGCAGGGCAATCATGGGACCGGCCATGGCTACATTCCCTGCGGCGGCGGACCGGACGCGCCCGATGACTGCGTACTCGTCTCGGCGCTGCTCTTGCGCACCACCACCTGTTCGTTCTCCGCCAGGCCGGACAGCACTTCCGCCATCAGCTTGTTGTTGATGCCGATCCTGACGGGGCGCGACGACACCGCGCCCGCAGCATCCGCGACCTGCACCAGATAGCTGCCGTCGCTCTGGCGCTGCGCCAGCGCCGCCGAGGGTACCGTCAGCGCATTCTTCGCCTCGGCGACCACGATATGAACTTCCGCCGTCATGTAGGTCAGCAGGCGCCCGTCGGCATTCGGCGCTCTGAAGATGCCGTTGTAGTAGATCGCCGATGTCGTGGATGACGAGGAAGAGGAGGAGCTGGTCGAGGTGGTACTCGTCGAGCTGAAGCTGCTGTCGTTCTTGATCGATTCCGGCGCCGGCTCGATGGAATCGAGCGCCGCCGCATAGCGGCGATCGGGGTCTCCGAGAATGTTGAAGTAAACGGTCTGGCCGGGCCTGACCTTGATCACGTCGACTTCGGAGATTTCGGCGCGGATGGTCATGACCTCGACCTGGCCGAGGACCACGATGGTCGGTGCCGACTGCACCGCATTCACGGTCTGCCCCTCCTGGGTCACAACGGCCAGCACGGTGCCGTCGATCGGCGCCGTGATCCTGGTGTAGTCGAGATTGACGCGGGCGGTCTCCACCGAGACGACGGCCTGCATGATCTGCGCGTCGAGCGCGGCAATCTGGGCGCGGGTCTGCTTCACGGTGGCTTCCGCGGTCTCGAAGTCGGCGCGCGACGATGCCTTTTGCGCGAGCGTTATCTGCTGGCGGGCCAGCGCTGCCTCGGCCTGGACGAGGGTGGCTTCCTTCTCCACCTTTTGCGCGCGCGTGTTGTCCAGCGACGCCTCCGAGGTGCGCAGATCATTCTGCTTGGTGACCGGATCAATCTGGGCAATCAGGTCGCCCCGTCTGACCTCTTGGCCGACGGCGACCTTCAGCGAAATCACGCGCCCGGACACCTGGGCACCGACGGCGACCATCTTGACGGGCTTCAGAATGCCGGTCGCCAGCACGGTCTCCTCGATGTCGCCGCGCTTCACCGGCGACGTCACCACGCTCACGGCCTTCGCCGGAAACCATCTGGTCTTGACCGCCCAGCCTGCAGCGGCGACGACGATCAACGTCCCGACGATCGCAAGACGCCGAATATTATACATAGGTGTGGTCCTCTGGAGACCGACGCGACGACGGCCGCCGTTTCAATGGCGGCCGTCGTCAGCAGCCCCCGGCAAAGCCCGGGTCCGCAAAAGCTCACCGCCGCGGCGCGCGAATGGCTCGCCTCGCCGCTTTGGCTTCCGCAAAAGGCCGGATGAAAGATGCGTTACTCACCCGCACCATTCATGGGGCCCTCGCCGGCTGTCAACCGCGAGCTTGTTTGGGACGATGTCCGAAACAAGAAAACGCCATAATGCCGGACGGCGCGGGCGAGGCCCTATCGCTTGCGGACCATGCCGACGATGTCCTTCACCGCATTGATGGTCTCGGAGGAGATCGCATCGGCGCGCGCGGCGCCGTCGGCCAGCACCGAATCCACATAGCCGGGATCGCCGGTCAGACGCTTCATCTCGGCGGCTATCGGCGCCAGCTTGCTCACTGCGAGTTCGGCCAGGCTGGACTTGAAGCCGGAGAATTGCGCGCCGCCGAATTCGCGCAACACATCCGCTTTCGGCTTGTCGGCCAGCGCTGCGTAGATACCGACGAGGTTGTCGGCCTCCGGGCGCGGCTTGAGGCCTTCCTCTTCCGACGGCAGCGGCTCCGGATCGGTCTTGGCGCGGCGGATCTTTTGCGCGATCGTATCGGCATCGTCGGTGAGGTTGATGCGCGAATTGTCGGACGCATCCGACTTCGACATTTTCTTGGTGCCGTCGCGCAGGCTCATGACGCGGGTCGCGGCGCCGGTGATCACCGGCTCCGGCATCGGGAAGTAGTTGCCGTTGTGGCCCTGCGCCGCGATCGACTCGGAGAAGTCATTGTTGAACTTCTGGGCGATGTCGCGGCACAGTTCGAGATGCTGCTTCTGGTCCTCGCCGACAGGCACGTGGGTGGCGCGGTACAACAGGATGTCCGCGGCCATCAGCACGGGGTAATCGTACAGGCCGACCGAGGCGTTCTCGCGGTCCTTGCCGGCCTTTTCCTTGAACTGGGTCATGCGGTTCAGCCAGCCGAGACGGGCGACGCAGTTGAAGATCCAGGCCAGTTCGGCATGGCCCGAGACCTGGCTCTGGTTGAAGATGATCTGTGTGGTCGGGTTGATGCCGGACGCGATGAAGGCCGCAGTGACCTCGCGAGTGTTGCGGCGCAGCTCATCGGGGCCGCCCCACACCGCCACGGGCACGGTGATGGCATGCATGTCCACCACGCAGTACACGCAGTTGTGCGTCTCCTGCAGTTTGACGAAATTGACGATGGCGCCAAGGTAGTTGCCGAGGTGCAGATTGCCCGTCGGCTGGACGCCAGAAAAAACCCGTTCGGTGATCGCCATCATGCTGTTCCCATGCGCGCCGATGTGGACTCGGTGCTATCCGCCGTCCCTTGCCACGCGAGGCCTAGCCGCGCAAGTCGCTCACGCGGGATTGCCGGAATGCGCGCAGCGCGCCTGCCGGCGTGGCGACGCCGAGCAGTGTCAGCAGCAATGCGTAGACCGCTACCCCGCCGGCGATCAGCAGGCCGAGCAGCGCCGCCTGCGCCAGACCATGCGCGGCAACCGCCAATGGCCACACTTGATGCGCCGCCAGCCACAGCACGCCACCCATAGTCAGCGCTGCCAGCACGATCCGCGGCAGCCGTTGTCGCGCGGCGGGATCGATGGAGAAGCTGAAAGTCGCGCGGCCGCGCATGACCAGAATTCCTGCACAGCTCCAGGCCCCCAACGCGATGCTGGCCGCAATGCCGGCGACGCCGGATGCGCGGAGCAGCCATGCAGCGAAGACCGCCACAGTCAGCCCCGCCAGCGTGGCAATCAGCGGCGTCATGGTATCGTCGCGGGCGAAGAACGCGGGTGCCAGCGCCTTGACCAGCACATGAGCCGGCAGGCCGAGTGCCAGCAGCGTCAGTGCCTGCGCGGTGGCAAGGCTATCGACCGCGGTGAAGGCGCCGTGCTCGAACAGCAGCCTGACGATCGGCGCGCTCAGCACCATCAGGCCGAGCGTCGCCGGCAGCGCCAGACCGACCGCGAGTTCGAGGCCGCGCGATTCGGCGGCATGGATGGCAGCAGGATCTCCGGAGCGCACCGCGCGGGTCAGCTCCGGCACCAGCACCGTGCCCATCGCGGTGCCGACGATGCCGAGTGGCAGTTCGATCAGCCGGTTGGCGAAGTACAGCCACGACACCGCCGACGGCGCGTTTGATGCGATGATCGCGCCGGCCACGATCAGCAGCTGCGGGCCGGAATTGGCGACCATCCCGGGCATCGCCTTGCGCAAGAACCCGCGCATCTGCGCATCGTACGTCAGCCGCAGCGGCGTGGCCGCCCCATCGCCACTGCGCAGCGCAAACATGCCGAGCTGCAGCAGGCCGGCAACGCCAACGGTCGCCGCCATCAGCGTTGCAGCCGACGCGGCGTCGTTCCGCCGCAGCAACAGCACGGCGGTGACGAGGATCAGCGCGAGATTGAACAGCGCGGGCGAAAAGGCCGTGAGCGCAAAGCGGTGCTGCGCATTGCGCAGGCCCATCATCACCGCCACCGGCCCGGCAAAGGCCAGATAGGGCAGCATCAGCCGGGCATCATCGACCGCCAGTTGCAGCGTTGCGGTTCCGACGAAGCCCGGCGCCAGCAGCGCGATCAGCGGCGGCATGGCGACGCCGAGGATCAGGGTGGCGATCACCAGCGCGGCGCTCAGCGTACCGAGCACACGGCCCGCGAAGGCCGCCGCAGCAGCCGCGCCCTCGACGGAACGTATCCGCAGCCAGGCCGGGATCAGGGCGGCATTCAGCGCGCCCTCGGTGAGCAGCCGCCGAACCACATTGACCAACTGGAACGCGACCAGAAAGGCGTCGGCCACCGGCCCGGCTCCGAGCAGCGCCGCCAGCATGGCATCGCGGGCAAAACCCAGCAGCCGCGATGCCAGCGTGCCCATGGAAACGGTCAGGATGGAACGGATCATGGCGGCATTCTAATCGGGCCAAGCTTGCTGGCGGAGGGCGGAAGTGATAGGTCGCAGCACCCCGCAAAGCCCGTCCAGTCCCGCAGACTTGGACCGGATTTCCCGCGCAACCGCAATTGCCGCAACCGGATATTCTTAATGACTTCAGCAAAATACGACGTGCTCGGGATCGGCAACGCGATTTTCGACGTGCTGGTGCAGACCGACGAGAGCTTCCTTGCGGCCCACGGGATGACCAAGGGCGGCATGGCGCTGATCGACGAGGCGCGCGCGCTGGCGATCTACGGGGCCATGGGCCCGGCTACCGAAATGTCCGGCGGATCGGCCGCCAATACCATTGTCGGAATTGCCGGCCTCGGCGCCCGCGCCGCCTATGTGGGCAAGGTCAAGGACGACCAGATCGGCAAGCTCTACAGCCACGATATCCGCGCCGCCGGCGTCGCCTTTTCGACCCCGGCCGCCACCGGCGGCCCGGCCACCGGCTGTTCCTACATCCTGGTGACGCCGGACGGCGAGCGCACCATGAACACCTATCTCGGCGCGGCGCAGGACCTCACCCCCGACGATATCGACCCGGCCGAGATCGCGGCCTCGGCCATGGTCTATCTCGAAGGCTATCTGTGGGATCCCAAGAGCGCCAAGGAAGCATTCCTCAAGGCCTCCAAGATCGCCCATGGCGCCAACCGCCAGGTTGCGCTGACATTGTCCGACGCCTTCTGCGTCGACCGCTATCGCGACGAATTCCTCGAGCTGATGCGCAGCGGCACCGTCGACACGATCTTTGCCAACGAATCGGAACTGCACGCGCTGTACCAGACCTCGGATTTCGACACCGCGCTGGGCCAGCTGCGCAGCGACGTGAAGCTCGGCGTGGTCACCCGCTCGGAGAAGGGCTGCGTCGTGGCGTCGAAGGACGGCGTGGTCGCGGTGCCCGCCTTCCCGATCGACAAGCTCGTCGATACCACCGGCGCCGGGGATTTGTTTGCGGCGGGCTTTCTGTTCGGCCTCGCCCGCTTGGCCAGCCACCATGACTGCGGCCGCCTCGGCGCCCTCGCCGCCGCCGAGGTGATCCAGCACATCGGCGCCCGTCCGCAGGTGTCGCTGAAGGAGCTGGCGCAGCAGAACGGGCTACCGGTTTAGGCGGCCTCATGCCGCCCGCTGCGCCGCATTGAGGCCGGCATAGACGCCGCGCTCGAAGCCGGCGAAGGTTTCCAGGCATTTCGCATCGGCGAAGGGCAGCACCTGCATCAGGATCACCCCGGCGACGTCGCGCGCCGGGTCGATCCAGTAATAGGTGTTGGCGAGGCCGGCCCAGGCCAGGCTGCCGGCGCTGCGGCCCTCCGCCGTCTCGGCGCTGTTGATCATGAAACTGAGGCCCCATTTCTTGTCCATCCCGGGATACAGATCGACGTCGTTGGTGGCGAACGCCACCGCCGAGGTCATCCGGGTCATGGTGAGGTCGCCGATGTGGTTCTGGCCCATCAGCGCCACGGTCTCGGGCTTCAGCACCTGCTGCCCGCCGGCGCGACCCCCGTTCAGGATCATCTGCACGAACTTGATATAGTCGCCGGCGGTGCCGTACAGCCCGCCGCCGCCCATGTGGAATTCCGGGTCTTGCTCCAGCTCGAACGGAATCGGCGTCAGCGATCCGTCCTCGCCGCGGGCATGCATGGCGACCAGCCGGGCGCGCTGCGAATCGCCGATCCGGAAGCCGGTATCGGTCATCCCCAGCGGCGCGAACAGGTGGTCGTGCAAATAGGCGTCGAGCCGGATGCCGCTCACCGCTTCCACCGCCTGGCCGACAAAGTCGATGTTGATGCCGTATTCCCAGCGCGTCCCGGGGTCCGACGTCAGCGGCACTTTCAGCGCATCGGTCTTGCAGCTGGTGACCGGTGGCAGCCCGGTCTTGTCCAGGTAGCGCACCATGTCGCCGTTCCACATATTGTAGCAAAAGCCGGCAGTGTGGGTCAGCAGGTGACGCAGCGTGATCTCGTTGCGCGCCGGCCGCAGCAACGGCGCGCCATTGGCATCGAACCCTTCCAGCACCTGGGGCGCTCCGAGGTCCGGCAGCACGGCGCCGATCGGAGCGTCCAGCGACAGCCGGCCCTGCTCCACCAGCTGCATCGCCGCCGCGGCGGTGATGGCCTTGGTCATGGAGGCGATCCAGAACACGCTGTCCTCGGTCATCGGCTGGTCCCTGGACAGGTCGCGTTTGCCGAACGCCCCTTGGTAAATCACCTCGTCACCCGTCGCGGCCATCGCCACCACGCCGGGAATGTCCCGGGCGTCGCTGGCCTGGCGCAGTGCCTGATCGATCTCACTCCCGATCTGCATGGTGTCCTCCCGTTTTTTCTGGGCTGGATTGTCGCCCCCGCCAACATTACCGGCAAGAAATATCGATGTTGCGGCGCATTTGGCATGAACCGCCGCGCTGCAGTCGGCGACGAACGATCGCGCACCGAGTTGTGATCGCCGCAGCGGCGGATTCACCGGAAATGGTTCGAATTGGACAAGCAATTCGGGCATTCGCGACCTAGATCGTGACCACGTGCAGGGTTTGGGCCCGCGGAAGCCGCAGCTTCGGAACAAACATTGCCGATGCGTGTTCAAAATGCGGCATGCGAAACGCGCCGCGCCGACCAAAGATGAAATTTGTTGCAGCCATGCTGCGGAGACCGACGATGATTGCCAACTGGACCGAATGGAAACGCTACCCCCGCGCATCCCGTGGCGAGAACATCGAAGCCCCGGTCGGGCCCGGAATCTTCGAAGTCCGCCATGCCATGACCGGCGCGCTGTTCGCCTTCGACGCCGCCGATAACTTGGCGGAGGCGCTGGCGAAGATCTCCGCGCCGCCCAAATCCTTCATTTCGTGGTTTGGCCGGCGCGACAGCACGATGCTGCCGGACCTGGAATACCGCACCTTCGCCACCACCAGCCGCGCCAATGCGCGGATCGCCGCCGCCAGGATGATCGACCGCCGCGAGACCTATCTGCGCGGCGCGGCGTAATGCCCCTGCGATAGCCTGCTATCCCTTGCGATAGCCCGGTATCGCCTGCGATAGCAGGTATACGCTGCGCGACGGCGCAATCCGGCCTATACTCCTCTACAAGTCCGCGACAGCTGAAGTCAGCGACACTTTGAGGAGAATGCCCATGAATCCGCCCGCCGCCGCACGCCAGTCCTCCGCCTCGCTTTCGCTGCGCGACCGCCTCAAGGACCCATCCCTGCTGCGCGAGCAGTGCTATATCGATGGCACATGGGCCGGCACGGGCACGACCTCGGTCACCAATCCGGTCAACGGCGTCGAACTCGCCAGGGTGCCGAGCATGGGCACCAAAGAGACGACCCAGGCGGTGGAAGCCGCCGAACGCGCCTTCCCGCTATGGGCAAAATTCACCGCCAAGCAGCGTTCCAACATCCTGCGCAAATGGTTCGAGCTGATCATCGCCAACCGCGAGGATCTGGCGCTGATTCTGACCTCCGAACAGGGCAAGCCGCTGGCGGAAGCGCTCGGCGAGGTCGACATCGGCGCCGCCTATATCGAATTCTTCGCCGAGGAAGCCCGCCGGGTCTATGGCGAGACCATCCCGACGCAGCGGCCCGATGCCCGGCTGCTGGCGATCAAGCAGCCGATCGGCGTGTGCGGCGCCATCACCCCATGGAACTTCCCCAATTCCATGATCACCCGCAAGGTCTCGCCGGCGCTGGCTGCGGGCTGCACCGTGGTGATCAAGCCGGCCAACGAGACGCCGCTGTCAGCGCTGGCGCTGGCGGAGCTCGCCGAACGCGCCGGCGTGCCCAAGGGCGTGCTCAACATCGTCACCGGCAAGGCGTCGGAAATCGGCCTGGTGCTGTGCGAACATCCGGCCGTGCGCTTCGTCGGCTTCACCGGCTCCACCGAGGTCGGCAAGATCCTCTACAAGCAGGCCGCGGTCGGCGTGAAGAAGCTCGGCCTCGAACTCGGCGGCAATGCGCCGTTCGTGGTGTTCGACGACGCCGACATCGATGCCGCCGTGGACGGCGCCATGGTCTCGAAGTATCGCAACATGGGCCAGACCTGCGTCTGCGCCAACCGGCTTTACGCCCAGGACGGCATCTACGACGCCTTTGTCGAGAAGCTCTCGAAGAAGGTCGCCGCGATGAAGGTCGGCGACGGCACCGAAGCCGGCGTCACCCAGGGGCCGCTGATCAACATGGAGGCGATCGAGAAGGTCGAGCGCCACATCGCAGACGCGGTCAAGGGCGGCGCCAAGATCGTCACCGGCGGCAAGCGCCACGCGCTCGGCGGCACCTTCTTCGAGCCGACCGTGCTGTCCAACGTCAAGTCCGACGCGCTGGTATCGCAGGAGGAAACCTTCGGCCCGCTGGCGCCGGTGTTTCGCTTCAAGGACGAGGCCGACGTCATCGCCATGTGCAACGCCTCGCCGTTCGGCCTCGCCTCCTACTTCTATTCCCGCGACCTCGGCCGCGTCTGGCGCGTCGCCGAAGCCTTGGAGTCCGGCATGGTCGGCGTCAACACCGGGCTGATCACCACCGAGGTCGCCCCGTTCGGCGGCGTCAAGGAGTCCGGCCTCGGCCGCGAGGGCTCGCATCACGGCATGGAAGAATATGTCGAGATCAAATACATCATGATGTCAGGGATCTGAGACTCGCTTGCTTCCCTCTCCCCGTGCGAAGCGAAGCTTCGCTTCGCACGGGGAGAGGAAGGAGCGCTCGCATCTGCTGCCACCGAATTTGACCTGCCTCAATACCACAGAGGAACCGGCATGATCTGTTGGTCCCATGTCGGGATATATCAGGTCATTCCTCGAAATCGGCTTGGACGACGTCGGACTGGTCGGCGGCAAGACCGCGTCGCTCGGCGAACTCTATGCGATGCTCGCATCCGAAGGCGTTGCCGTCCCCAACGGCTTCGCGATCACGGCGGACGCCTATCGCGATGCCCTCTTGCGGGGCGATGTCGCGGAGCAGCTTCACCGGCTCCTTGACGGACTCGACAAGAGCAAGATCCGGCAGCTTGCCAGCACCGCCGCCAAAGCGCGCGAGATCATCTACAAGGCGATGGATACGCCGCTTCTGCGCGAGCAGATCGTGGACGCCTACCATCAGCTTGAACGGGAGGCCGGGACCGGCGTCGCCGTCGCGGTGCGCAGTTCGGCGACAGCGGAGGATCTTCCGACCGCCAGCTTTGCTGGCCAGCACGAGAGCTATCTCAATGTGCGCGGCCCGAAGGATCTGTTCGAGGCCTGCCGGCGCTGCTTCGCCTCGATCTTCACCGATCGCGCAATTTCCTACCGGATCGACAACGGCTTCGATCATTTCAAGGTCGCGCTCTCGGTCGCGGTGATGAAGATGGTCCGCTCGGATTTGGCAGCCAGCGGCGTCATCTTCACCCTCGATACTGAATCCGGATTTCGCGACGTGGTGTTCGTCACCGGTTGCTACGGCCTCGGCGAAACCATCGTGCAGGGCCAGGTCGATCCCGACGAGTTCTACGTCCACAAACCGACGCTCAAGCTGGGTTTTCGTCGCGTGCTGCGGCGCAAACTGGGGGCCAAACAGGTCCGCATGATCTACGGCAAGCGCGGCGGCAGCCATGCGACGCTGACCCGCAACGTGCCGACTGCCGAGCGGCAAGCGTTCTGCATTTCCGATGCGGAGGTACTGAGCCTTGCGGACATTGCCGTGCGGATCGAGGCGCACTATTCGAAACATGCCGGTGGCGCGATGCCGATGGACATCGAGTGGGCCAAGGACGGCGCCGACGGCAAACTCTATATCATTCAGGCGCGCCCCGAGACCGTCGCCTCGCAGCGCTCGGCGGACTTCTACGAGACCTACAATCTCAAGGCGCGCGGTGAGGTGATCGTTACGGGCCGCGCCGTCGGCGAGAAGATCGCCACCGGCCGGGTCCGCCGCATCGCGACCGCGCGCGATCTGGCGGCCTTCAAGCCCGGCGAGATTCTGGTGGCGCCGGCCACCAGCCCGGACTGGGAGCCGGTGATGAAGATCGCGGCCGGTGTCATCACCGACAAGGGTGGCCGGACCTGCCATGCAGCCATTGTCGCCCGCGAACTCGGCATCCCCGCAGTGGTGGGCGCCACCCATGCCACCGACCGGCTCAAGACCGGAACGGACGTCACAATCTGCTGCGCCGAGGGCGATGCCGGCAACGTCTATCGCGGAGCGGTGGCCTTCGACGTGACGCGAACCGCGGTAAGCGAACTGAAGCAGCCGCGCACCGCCATCATGGTGAATGTCGGCACCCCCGAAATGGCGTTTCGCACCGCGATGCAGCCGCAGGCGGGCGTCGGTCTCGCGCGCATGGAGTTCATCATCAGCGAGCACATCGGCGTGCATCCGATGGCGCTGCTCAAGCCGGACAGGATTGCCTCCACCAAGGAGCGGCTCGCGATCGCGCGTCTGGTCAAGGGCTACAAAAGCCCGTCCGAGTTCTTTGTCCAGAAATTGGCGGAAGGCGTCGGCACCATCGCCGCAGCCTTCTATCCCAAGCCGGTGATCGTGCGGCTGTCCGATTTCAAGACCAACGAATATGCCAGCCTGCTGGGTGGCCAGGCGTTCGAGCCGAAGGAGGAGAATCCGATGCTCGGATTCCGCGGCGCGGCGCGCTACAGCCATCCCGCCTACGCCGACGGATTCGCCCTGGAATGCGCGGCCTTGCGCCGGGTGCGCGAGGACATGGGACTGTCCAACCTGCGCGTCATGGTGCCGTTCTGCCGGACCGTCGCGGAAGGCAAGCGGGTGATCGCCACCATGGCGGCCAACGGGCTGACGCGCGGCGAAGGCGGACTCGAGATCTACGTCATGTGCGAGATCCCGAACAACGTGATCCAGATCGATGCCTTTGCTGAACTGTTCGACGGCTTTTCCATCGGCTCCAATGACCTCACGCAGCTGACGCTGGGGGTCGACCGGGACTCCGACATCGTCGCCTTCGATTTCGATGAACGCGATCCCGGCATGCTGGAGATGTTCCGCCAGGCGGTGGCCGGCGCCAAGCGCAATGGCCGCCATGTCGGCATCTGCGGCGAGGCTCCCGCCAACTACCCGGAGATCGCGCGCTACCTGACCGGGCTCGGCATCGATTCGATCAGCGTCAATCCGGCAAGCGTGTTTCGCACCATGGCCGCCGTGCTCGAGGCCGAAGCCGGTCAGACCGCCATCGAGGCCTGACGACGCCGGACCGCGATTGCCGTCAGGTCTGCGCGGGAACGGCAGCGGCGTGAATTTGTTCGGCCGCGGCGTTGACCCTGGTCATGGTTTCCGTCAGCTCGGCGTAGACCTCGTCCTTGATCGTCACCGTGCCGAAGTTCGAATTTTCGCCGTCGAAGCGCCCCTCCGCCGGCTGATCGGCGTGTTCGAACCAGTGATAGCCGATCACCGCCGGCTTGCGCAGCGCCGCCGTCACGTAGCGTTCGAAGCATTGCGCGCGCTCACGCTGGCTGGCCACCCGCGGTCCGGCGCCGCGGCTATTCGGCAGGCCGGAATCGTCGCCGCGAAAGGAAAATTCCGAAATCAGGCATGGCTTGCCGGTTGCCGCATAGGCATCGATCACCGGACTGGCGTCGAAGTCGTAGCAATTGAACGACACCACATCGAGGTGCCGGCCCGCGGCGGCGATCACGTTGGTTTGCGGCTGATAGCCAAACCGCGAACCGATCACCAGATGATTGGAGTCGACAGCCCTGATGGCCGACGCGCACAATTCGAAATAGATGTCGGCCACCACCGCGCTGAAAGCGTCGCAGTCCGTGGAAAACTGCGCGCGGAGCGGGTTTTCGTGATTGGCCTTGGCCTCGAGCGCATCGTTCAGGCCGCCGGGCGGCATCCTGAAGAACGGCGCGCCGATATGCGCGATGTGGCCCAGATGCTCCCATGATCGCGCGAGCGTGCCCCAGACCGCATTGAACTGGGAAAACTCGCGATAGTGCTGCTGCAATCTGGCAATCGCGGCGACGCGGCCGGGACGGTGCGCCGGCAAATTCAGAAAGATGGTCAAGAGCTCGTCGGCGCCGCGCCAGTCCGGCGACCAGTACAATTCGTTGTCGATGAACGTCCCGAGCAGGCCCGGTTCGTTGCGCCATCTCGTGCAGCGATCCCTGGCGCTTTCACGGATATGCGCCGCGAAGCCGGGGTCGAAGACGTCGGGAAAGATCTGGTCGCGGCGGTGCAGCCGGAATGTGGCGCCGAGCGCCGTCGTCGGCGTCATCGCCAGCAGTTGCGATCCTGCGCTGGCGACAAGCTCGTCCGACCAGCAGCCAACGGTGTTGAATTTCCAGCTCGCCAGCCGATCCGATGCTGCAGCGCGCCATGCATGCAGGCTGCCGTATTTGGCGCGGCACGTATCGGCGTAGGGCACGCGATCGCTGTTCGCGACGTGGTCCTGATCGAAGCGGACCGTATTGACGCCCTTGGAAATGAAGCGACCGCCGTCGGGATCGACGAGCCAGAATACGCCATCATGTTCGGCCACACGAAAAAACCCGCTGCCGTGGAAGCAGTCGTCGGCGATTCCACCCCATTTCGTTCTTCGCAACCCAGGACCTCGGCGACAGAGCTACAACTTGCTCTTCATCGCATTGGCGCAGCCGGCAATTCTTGATCTGCCTCAAGATCGCCGGCCACGGGCCTGACTATTGCTATTGCAACGATCAGATAGACGGAAACGCCGCGCGTCGGGCCCCGCCGGGAACGGGCCCTTGGAATCAGGCAGGTCATATATGGCGACATCGGAGTTTCCCAGCATCGCCGGCCTGCGGCCGGATTTCATCTGGGGAGTCTCGACCTCGAGCTTCCAGATCGAAGGTGCGGCGCAGGAAGACGGCCGCGGGCCGAGTATCTGGGACACCTACTGTCACGACGGCGCAGTCAGGAACCACGACACCGGCGACGTCGCATGCGACCACTACCACCGCTACCGCGAGGACGTCGCGCTGATGAAGGCGCTGGGCGTTCAGGCCTACCGGTTCTCGGTCGCCTGGCCGCGCGTGTTGCCGCAGGGGCGCGGCCCCGCAAACGAAGCTGGCCTTGCCTTCTACGACCGGCTGATCGACGAACTCCTGACCGCGGGCATCGCGCCGTGGCTGTGCCTGTATCATTGGGACCTGCCGCAGGCACTCGAGGATGCCGGCGGCTGGCTCAACCGCGAGTCCGTGACATGGTTCGCCGACTACACGAGGCTGGTCGCCGCGCGCTACGGAGATCGCGTCAAGCGCTTTGCGACGTTCAACGAACCGTCGATCTTCAGCCTGTTCAGTCGCTCGCTCGGCAAGCACGACAGCAGCAGCGAAGACGATCTCCACCGCATGATCCACCACGTCAATCTGGCGCACGGCGCGGCGGTGGATGTGCTGCGCGAAACGGTCCGGGACGTCTCCGTCGGATGCATCCACAACTATCAGCCGTGCCTGCCATCGAGCAGCAGCGAAGCCGATGCCGCGGCGGCGGCCCGGTTGAGCACCTACTGGAACAACGCCTTCCCCGACCCGCAATGCCTGGGCGAGTATCCCGCCGCGATGCGTCCGGCGCTCGCGCCGCACATCCAGCCGGGCGATCTGGCGCGGATCTGCCGCCCGCTCGACTGGTTCGGGCTCAATCACTACAGCCCGGTCTACGTCACGGCAAAGCCCGACGCGATGCTGGGCTACGACTTCGGCGACAAGCCGTCCGGCGCTGCTCTGACGCCGATCGGATGGCCGATCGATCCTGCGGCCTTCGGCGAGACGCTGCGGACGGTCCATCAACGCTACGGTCTGCCGGTCTACATCCTGGAGAACGGCTATGGCGATGCGCTGCAGCCGGACGAAGCCGGCGCCGTGGTCGACAGCGGACGAATCGCGTTCCTGCGCGCCTATGTCGAGGCGGTGAATGCCGCCGCCGCGGATGGCGTCGACATTCGCGGCTATTTCATCTGGTCGCTGCTCGACAATCTGGAATGGGACTCCGGATACAGCATCCGGTTCGGTCTGGTCTACGTCGACTATGTGTCGCTGCGGCGAATCCCCAAGGCGTCGTTCGACTGGTACGCGGGGCTGATCAAGGCAGCGCATCAGCAATGAAAGCCGGCTCCGACCAGTTCCGGGATCCGGCGACGGGGATCGTCACCCTCACCATCAACCCGGCGATCGACATTTCGACGTCGGTGACGAAGATGATGCCGTTCACCAAGATGCGCTGCGCCCCGGCGCATCGCGATCCCGGCGGCGGCGGCATCAACGTCGCCAGGGTTCTGAAACGGCTCGGTGCCGAAGCCACCGCGGTCTACCCGGCCGGCGGCGCGACCGGACAGGCGCTGGCGGCTCTGGTCGAGGGCGAAGGCGTGCCAAGCATCGTGATCCCGACCCGGAACGACACCCGGGAGGACATCACGATCTATGACGAAACCAGCCGGGAGCAGTTTCGCCTGGTATTTCCGGGGGCCGTTCTCAGCGAATTTGAATGGCAACAATGCCTCGACGCGATGGCGCGCATGGCACCGCAGGCAGCATTCGTCATTGCCAGCGGCAGCCTGCCTGCCGGCGTGCCCGCGGATTTTTACGGCAGGGTCGTTCAGGCGGCAAAAGGCGCCGGGAGGGTCATCGTTGACACGTCCGGCACCTCGCTCAGGTCGGCGCTGGACGTGGGCGTCTATCTCATCAAGCCGAACCTGCACGAGTTTCAGGACCTCGCGGGGACAACCTCCGCCGACGAAGCGTCGCTCATCGCGGCAGGACGCCACCTGTTCGATCGCTACCGCATCGAAGTCGTTGCGCTCTCGATGGGAGCCGAAGGCGCCCTGCTGATGACACGCGACACGGTGCTGCGGGCGAATGGCTTCCCCATCGCGCCGGCCAGCGTGTCCGGCGCCGGCGACAGTTTCCTGGGCGCGATGGTCTGGAGCCTGACGAAGGACGACAGTCTCGAACAGGCGCTCCGCTACGGCGTGGCCGGCGGCTCGGCCGCCCTGCTCAATCCCGGGACAGAGCTGTGCCGCGCCGAGGACGTGCATCGCCTTGCCGCCGAGGTCACCGTCAGACGGGTGGGAGCGGCAGATCCGGTTTGACGCAGGTCAAGCTGTGCTGTCGCGGGTCGCGTAAATTCGGCTACAATGCCGTCGATGGAGCCGTTTCGCGCCCCCGCGCGGCAGATGCCAGACATGTCAGCATGCTGAGACCCGCTTATCTTGCGCCCGACGAGAGGCAGTTGCTGAGCCGTTTCTGGCAGAGCGCGTCGGGATTCTGGCGCGGCCGTCAGGCATGGCGCGCCTGGCTTCTGGGCACCTTGCTGATCGCCACCATCCTGTTGCAGCTGGTGATTCAATACGCGCTGAATTTCTGGAATCGCGATTTCTTCAACGCCATCGGCCGCAAGGACGCAGCCGATCTGTGGATCCAGGCGCTGCGCTTCCTGCCGCTGGCCGCCGCCAGCCTGTTCCTCACGGTGCTGTCGGTGTGGGCCCGCATGACCATGCAGCGGACCTGGCGCAACTGGCTGAGCAACCATCTCTACGACTACTGGCTAGGCAATGACCGCCACACGCGGTTGCGATTCATCGCCGGCGATTCTCAGGCGCCGGAATTCCGGATCGCCGAGGATGCCAGGCTGGCCACCGACCTGCCCGTCGACCTCGCACTCGGACTGCTGAACTCGCTGCTCACGGTGATCACCTTCATCGGCGTGCTGTGGTCGGTGGGCGACAGCCTGGCGCTGCAGCTCGACGGCGTGGCCCTGATCATTCCCGGTTACCTGGTCATCGCGGTGATCGTCTATTCGCTGCTGCTGTCGGGGGCGACCATCCTGATCGCCCGCCACCTCACCCGGGTGATGGAGGAGAACAAGCGCGCCGAAGCCGAGCTCCGCTCGGTCGGCACCCATTTGCGCGAAAGCGGCGAAGGCCTCGCGCTGGCGGATGTCCGGAAGGACGGTCGCCAGACCATCGCCGCAGCGCTGAAGGCGGTGATCGCGATCTGGCGGATCTATTGCTGGCAACTGATGCGCCTGACGCTGATTACCTATACCAGCCTGCTGGTCACGCCCGTGGTCGGCCTGCTGCTGTGCACTCCGAAATATCTGGCGGGGACGATGACGCTGGGTGAAGTCGTGCAGGCCGCCGCGGCCTTCGTCGTGGTGCAGGGCGCCTTCAACTGGTTCACGGATAATTATGCCAAGCTTGCCGAGTGGGCATCGTCGGCCAACCGCGTCGCCTCGCTGCTGCTGGCGCTCGATCAGGTGGAGCTGGCGGGGCCGGTGTCGGGCGCGGGCGCGAAACCGCAAGCGTTGCCCGAAGCAGCCGCGCGTGGGCCGATCCGGGGCGGCTGAATTGCCCGGCCTGACCGGGTGCTCCGGTAGGCGCGGGCGCCGGGAACCTTACGACACCACCAGCTCCTCGCCGGTGAGACGGCGATATGCCTCCAGATAGCGCTTGCTGGTGGCCTCGATGACATGGGCCGGCAGCGGCGGCGGCGGCGCATCGCCGTTCCAGCGGCCGGCGCGGCGCTC
>DATCUS010000339.1:0-41897 GCA_036561845.1 Tardiphaga sp.
CAGCAGGCCGCCGAGCGGGCCGTTCAGAAGGCCGCCCAGACCGCCGCCGGCCTGGCCGCTGTTGCCGCCGAAGATGCTTCCCAGCATGCCGCCGAGGCCGCCGCCATCGGGCGCGTTGGCCTGTGTGGTCGTCGGCGCCGGCACCTGTTGCGGCTGCGGCTGTCCCTGCTGGGTGCCAGTAAAATGCTTGTAGCCCTTGTAGGCCAGCAACGCGAGGATCGCCATGGTCATCGGGGACATGCCGCCGCTCTTGTCGTTCGGATCGCTCGGCCCGCGCGGACCGTTCTGCATGCCGTTCAATATATCGAGCAAACCCATCGCAATCTCCCTTCGCTCGCCCCCAATGGAACATAGCGTCGCCTTATGACGCTTGGAAGGCCCGGCGGTTCCCGATCGTAGCCAGCGCGACGGCATTTTGCTACCAACGGTCGCAGATTTTGCGAGTGACGATGTGATGGCAGCGAACCGTATCGCGATTGCCGGAGCCGGCAGCATCGGCTGCTACGTCGGCGGCATGCTGGCGGCTGCCGGTCGCGATGTCGCCATGCTTGCGCGACCGCGGGTGATGGCAGAGATCCAGGCGCATGGCCTCCGGCTGACGGGTGTCGGGATGCTGGACCGTCACGTGCCGGCACAACGGCTGACCCTGTCGGACGATGCTGCGGTGTTCCAGGACGCGGCAGTCATTCTGGTCACCGTGAAGAGCGCCGACACTGCCGGGATCGCGGATCTGATCGCGCGGTATGCCGCCGCTGAGGCGGTCGTCGTCAGCCTGCAGAACGGCGTCGGCAACGTCGCTGTGTTGCGGGAGCGGCTGCCGGGCCGGCGTGTGCTCGGCGGCATGGTGCCATTCAATGTGACCACGCCGGGTGACGGCCACTATCATCGCGCTACTGCTGGCGACATCGTGATCGAGCGGGACGCCGTCGGCACAGCGACACAGCTGTCCGTCGCCGATCTCACCATGCGGCCGGCCGATGACATCGTCGCGGTGCAGTGGGGCAAGTTGCTGGTGAACCTCAACAATGCGTTGAACGCATTGTCCGGCAGGCCGCTGCGCGAGCAGTTGGCGCAGCGCGAGTGGCGACGGCTGTTTGCCGACCAGATGGCCGAAGGGCTCGCGGTGCTGCGGGCGGCAGGCATCAGGCCGGTATCGGCGACGCCGATTCCGGCTAGCCTCACACCGCATCTGCTGCGCCTGCCTGATTTCCTGTTCCTGCGACTGCTGGGACGGACGATGAAGATCGACCCGACCGCGCGCTCGTCCATGTGGGATGACCTGCAGCGCGGACGACGCACCGAAATCGATTATCTGCAGGGCGTCATTGTGCAACTGGCAGAGCGGCACGGTATCGATGCGCCGCTGTCGCGGCGGATCGTCGGGTTGGTCAAGCGCGCAGAAGCCGCAGGACAGGGCTCGCCGGGCCTGACGCCGGAAGAGACCCGGGGGTAGCCCGCGTCAACTGCTGATGCGTGCGTCGTTGACGGCCTTCTGGAACAGCATGTTCATCGCCTGCGAAATGCCATCCGTCGGGCTGACCTCGAAATAGAAGCCGGGGGAGGCGCAGGCCTGCATGTTCTGCGCGATTTCGCTGTTTGGGGAGGGGCCGTAGGGGCCTTTGTTAAAAGCGGCGATCCAGTCATTGTACCACTTGTCAGATGGAGGCAGATAGGTCGTGTACAGGACGGCGATCTTGATACCGCGGTCCTTGAGCGTCTTGCACAAGGCCGGATTGATCGGCGACTGGCAGCGAGTCGCGCCAGACAGCGGCTTGAGACAGGCCTTGTTGCTTTCATCAGCGACACCGTCAGACACGAAAAACAGATACTTGAGCGGCGACGAGGATATGCCCGACCCCGGCGCGCTGATTGCGCTGTTGATAAGAGGAAAAACGTCGGTGAACGGCGTGTCCTTATCGACGGTCCACTTGTCGTTCTGGCCCTCGACGGACATCAGGTCGATCGTGCCAGCCGCCGTCTTGGCGCTGGACAGGCTCGTCGATAGCGAAAACAGGTTCCTCAGTCCGATCGTTTTGGACGATGCGCCGAAGTCATAGATCGCCATTCTGAACTGGTTCGGATAGATCGCCGTCGCGCTGGCGGTGTCCATTAGCTGTTGGGTCGCCGTCCGCAGCACGTCAATTCGTGTGGTAATGTTATTCGCCTTGGCGATGACATAGTTGCTGTTCGAATTGGTCGTGTCGTGACATGCAAAGGCGCAGCCACCCGTCTTTGCCTGCATCAGGGTCATGTCGGCCGGCGTTGCGGCCACGCCCATCGAGGGTGAATTGTCCATCAACAGATAGAAGTCGATATAGGGCGGCATCGAAGCGATCGAGGTCGATGTGCCGGTTACCGTCATGGCCTTCCAGCCCATGATGGCCGCGAACGTCGTCGGCACTTGCGCTGAGAACTGCACCGTGGAGGTGACCTTGCTCGATGCCTTGGCGACTGCGGCGGTGACGCTGTTCAGAGTGTAGCCGGTCTGTCCGGCCATGTTGCCATTGAATATTCCCACCGCGTCGGTCACGCCGGCCGCAATATCGCCATCCGAAGTCATCGAGCCCGCGGCGACGAAGGCCGGGGAGCTCTTGGCAACCGCGCCGACGCTGGCGGCGTCGATCGCCGACTGTAGTTTGCTGCGGATCTGGGCGGCCCGGGAGTAGTCGATCGCGCAGCCGATGGCCGACAGGACGGGTACAAGGGTGAGCGCAAAGAGGATTCCGACGTTGCCGCGATGCGCGTGGCGAAAGCGGTCGAGGTGACGGGCTGCGGCGCAGAGCATGCGAAAAGCCTTTCGCCTAAAATAGGGTAGGTAGCATCGTCCGCCCTAAACAAAACTTAATTTGATCAAAGAGTTTTGCAGAAGGACGAGGCAAAAGCGATCCATCGCCGAATTTGAGTCAACAGCTAGTAAATCAACTCGCTTACTCAACAATGACTTGATAAACGCAGGCCGGGTACGGTGAGTGGTACGTGCCATTGAGAACATGGCGTATTGGCGCAGGGGGCTATGTCAATCAGTTGTTCTCTAGTATAGGTAGCGCGTGATTTGACGGTGGTGAGCGCGTTCGCGCGTCGATCCCGACGTTTGATCCCTTTCATAGTATCAGCACCGCGCGTGTTGATCGCAGGACTCAACTTTAAATCGGAGCAGTTATGGCCAAGAAAGCTAAGAAGAAACTCGTTCGTCGCGAATACACCAAGGAAGACGTGAAGACGCTGAAGGCGCATTCCAAGGCCCAGACTCCGCTGGAAAAGATCTCCAAGGAGATGAAGCGCACCGGTGGTTCGCTGCGTCAGAAGGCGATCAAGCTTGGCATTCCGCTCGGCCATCGCCGTCGCAAGGCCAAGAAGGCCGTGCCGGCCAAGAAGTCGGCCACCAAGAAGGCCAAGAAGTAATATCCGGCTTTGAAGCTGATTCGGCACCATGCGCGTCGCGCTTGGGGTCCATGCAGATGACGGATGGAGTCGCCATGCGGCAGATGTCTGTGACGCTTCAGAGCACACTGCTACAGGAAACGATCGCCGTTATGGCGGTCGTTTCATGCCTTCTGGGCTCGACCGTGTCGCCGGCCGTGGCAGCCCCGCCAACGGTGACGCCGTCGCCGGGTTACGACGCACGACTGGCCGAACGGCGCGCGGCCATGTCCCCGCCAGCTACCCTCTCGCGGCCGCGGCCGCATGGGCGGCGCCCCCACAAACCGCCGCGTGATATCCGTTAAGGCAAGGCTGCCGATCAACATCATGAATCAGAAGACATGGCTGCTCGCGGCCGGTCTCGTTGCGACCGCTATCGCTCCGGCGACGGCAGCTGACTATGCCAGATCAGCGCCTATCGCCGTGCTCATGGGCTTTCGGCGGTGACGCTGGACGGCAAGCTCAATGCCGTCGCGTTGCGGCAGGCACGGGTCATGGCGTCCAGCCGCGTCGTCAACCACACCGTCGCCGGCGAGTTTCGGGGGCGGGTGGCCGGGCTGCGCAAGTCTCTGGCCGCCGAAAACGTCGTGGCCGGGTTCCTGACTTTTCCCGAGACGCTCAAGCAGTGGGAAGACAGCGCGGGACACCGCGAAAATCTGCTGATCCCCGGCGCGCGCAAGGTCGGCGTCGCCTCGGTCGCAAATCCGAAATCGCCCTACCGGATGTTCTGGGCGATGATCATTACCGACTAACGGCCTCGCCGACGGATCGTCTAGCTGCGCTTGGCTTTTGCCGGCGGCCCGAACAGGGTCTTCGTGATATCCTTGAGGCCCGACGACAGCCGCGACCAGCCGCAGGCCAGCGGATCGGTGCAATCCGCGGATTTCGGCCGCGGCCGCGGCGTGACGACGGCCACCGGCCGGGTTTGCCGAGGCGCGACGATCGGCGCAGGCCTGTCGGGTTCGAGCGATGCCTGCTGCTGCAATTGTTGCTGGCGCTGTTTCTCGGCAAAGGCCGCGAGGATGATGCTGCGGCGGTGACCGTCGAGATAGGCGGCGTATTGTTCGTCGATCATCCTCTGTTCGGCCGCCGTCGGATTGGGTCCGGCGATGTCGAAACTGCGGTTCTGCATGAAGTCGTGGTAGGTGTAGCCGCCGCCGGGCTTGCGCCGGCCGGCGAAGTTGGTTTCGCAATCTGCCAGCAGCGACGCTCTGGCGTCACGGGCTGCGCCCGACCTCTCGGCCCGCTCGGCGCAGTCCTCGAAATCAGCCGGTGCCGCCGTCCACCACTGCGCGCAGGCCCGCGTCGGCAGCAGCGTGATGCTGCAGACAAAGGCGAAGTTCAACAGTATGAGCCTGGCTGGGGCCGCCACAGGACTTTCCCGCAATGTGTTCAATCGCGCCGATTGTCGCCATTATTCGATCATTTTCAACCGGGATCGACGCTTTTCTGTCCGATTTCGCGGATTGAATTCCTGAGCGGCGTCGCGCTCCCTGCCACATTGTGGGCGCGCGCCGGGGTGGCGACGCCGCCGTCGCTCTGGTATGGAGTTGCCAAGCACCCGCGCCTGCCGCGGGTGTGCGGTCCCGTAGCTCAGCCGGATAGAGCGACGGTTTCCTAAACCGTAGGTCGCATGTTCGAGTCATGCCGGGATCGCCAGCGTTCATATTGCGCTTTTCGCAATAAAATCAGTAGTTTCTTCGAAATTTTTCGTGGCCGAGAATTCGCTTTGTGACGCTGATTCCGCATGCGCGCGGTCGCCGCATCCCTGCAAGGGTCCGCTGTGTATGATCTGCCCCATGCACGCCGGCTTCTGATCAAACAACATGTGCCGTCGCCGTGCTCCCACCTGCTCAGGAGGAATATCGTTCGCCGGCGAGTCATTGACAGATTGCGGCTGTAACTCCCGACAAGGGTTTCGAAGCAGGCGGGACCGCGCAGCAGCCGGCCGCAATTCGTAAACGCCCTCGACGATCCCGGGATTCTCTTTCGAGGGCGAGTTCGTGAAGCAGACCAGGAAGATCGCGAGTAGCCGGCCCGGTGTAGTCAAACGCGGACGAGGGCACCCCGACAACGCCCTGTGTTCCGCGCAACCAGCGATCTGGAGTTCGCCGTCATCGAAGGCATCTGCATCGGCGTAGTTTCGAACTGTTCTATATCTCTAACTAATCAACAACTTGAGGTCGTCTGACGGAAGGACTATCTGTGCCGCGATCGCAGGCGTCCTGATCACAGGAGCTATCATGAGCAAGACTGCCGGGTATCGCCGTATCGCCGGTGAGCTGATCGATAGCCTCGCTATGCAGGAATACGCGCCAGCATGACGGCCATCTCTTGGCAACCATGACCTATGACGCCGTACCTTCGTCCGTCGCGCCACGTTGGGGCCGGAAGGCGTGATGCCATGACCCTCTGGCGGAGCACCATCGCACGCCTGTTTTCCTTGCATCGCGGGCACCTCGAAGCGCTGGTTCGACGCCGGGTGCGCGATCATGAGGCGGCCTCCGAGATCGTGCAGGACGTCTTTGCCCGCGTCATCGCCGCCGGCACTAACGGTTCGGATGAGGACGACAAGCGCGTTCTTTACGCCGCCGCGCGGAACGCGGCCATCGACCACAATCTCGCAATCGCGCGACGGCACCACGCTTTATCCGAAGTCCTCCCCGAACAGCTTGTTGCCGGGCAGGCTTCCGAGCAGACTGCGCTGGAAGCGCGCGAGGCGGTCGCCGCGCTTGAACGCGCCCTTGCACAATTGCCGGCGCGCACCCGCGAGGTCTTCGTTCGGCGGCGTGTCTATGGCGATTCGAACGCAGAGATCGGCCGGCGTCTCGGCATTTCGGTCAGCGCCGTTGAGAAGCATCTGTTGCGGGCCATGCGTCATTGCCGGGATGTCGTCGCCGAGCATCTGAACCTTGTCAGTCAGGATTTTTTCTGAAGATGGGTGTGGGTTTGTTCGCGTCGTTCGTTGTAAATATCAGAGCACCTGGAACCTTTCTAACGACGGGAGGAACTCGGCAGCCGCTGGTCGGGCCATCAAGGGAATTCTGTATGAAACCAGGCGATCGGCCGACAAAAGCGCAGCGCTCAACTGCTGACCTTTGGCTGATCCGGCGCGACGGAACGACAGGCGCGGCGGATGAAGCCTCCTTTCAGCAGTGGCTGATAGATGATCCTCGCCACGAGATCGCTTGGCGCGAAGCCAGCGTTCTCTGGGACAGGCTGGAACAGCCGGCAGTCCGGGTCGCTGCGCGCGACAGCTGGCGCAGCACGGTGCGCGCGTCGAAGCGCTCGGCTATGCGCCGCTGGCTCGCTCTGCCCGCCGGCGTTGCAATGGCCACGCTTCTGGTCTGGATCGTCAACCCGTCGATCCTGGAGGACTGGCAGGCTGACGTCGTGACGGCGCGCGGCGAGGTCGTCAGCCGCGATCTGCCGGACGGTTCGCGGATGCGGATCGGCGCGGACACCGCCCTTGATCTCGACTTCACAGGCGGCGCGCGCCGGGTCGCGATCCGGCGCGGTCAGGCGTTTTTCGACGTGAAGCCCGGCCAGGACGCGTTCACAGTCAGCGCCGGCGGCAGCGTGGTGCGCGTGCTCGGCACCGCCTTCAACGTCGACCGCACCGAGGACGGGGCGGAGGTGACGGTTCAGCGCGGCGCGGTGTCGGTTGCCGGCATCGACAGGGATGCCGCCGTTCGACTGGCAGCCAATCAGCATGTCCTCGTCAGCAACGGCAGGGTTGGTGCGGTCGAGACCGGCGATCTCGATATCAAGCTGGCCTGGATGACCGGGCGTCTCGTCTTCGATCGCGTGCCGCTTCGTCGGGTGGTGGCTGCATTGCAGCGGCAGACGTTGAGCCGCATCGCGGTGCGTGGTCGTTTTGCCGACCAGCTCGTCTCCGGCACCTTTCCGACATCGAATGTCGACGAGACGCTCGAGGCCATTGCGGGGACACTGGATGGAAACGTCGCGCACCTGACGCCGTGGCTCACCGTCATTTATTGAAGTATTCTAGTTTCTCCGACCACTTTCTCCGCCTTCATGCGCCGCGGGCCCGTGGGGGTTTGACTTCGCGACTCGTTGAGTTGGGTAAGGAGCCGATGCTCCTCGCGCCGCCAAGGCAGCGCCAACGCAACAACGAGGTAGTGGAGTCGGTCGGTAATGCGTTTCGGGGGGAGAAGGGGTATTTCGCGCCATCTGGCGGGAAGTTTGTTGGGCATGATGTCGCTGGTCGCGACCGTTCCGGCATCGGCGCAGGACACTGCGCCGGCGGTAGCCGCCGCCAATGCGACCTATCGTTTTGACATCCCCGCCAAATCCCTTGCAGCCGCGATCGCTGACGTCGGTGCGCGTAGCGGATGGCGCATCCTTTACACCATCGCGCTTCCTGCGGGCGCACAAAGCCGTCCCTTGAGCGGCAGCTATACGGTGGCGCAGGCGCTGGCACAGATTCTCGCCGGCACAGGTATTTCGTATCGCGTCACCGGCGCCAGGGCCGCGATGCTGCTCGATCCTACCCAGAGCCGGGCGGCGGCCGGCGACGGCATCGCGCTCGATCCGATCGACGTCGAAGCGGCCAATCGGGGCGCCAACGGCTACGGTTTCCAGGGCGCGCCGGACTGGGTCTACCACACCCCGGCCAGCGTCAGCGTGGTTTCCCGCGAAGCCATCAAGAACAGCCCGCCGCGCAACACATCCGATCTGCTTCGCGGCGTCGCCGGCGTCACCGCGACGTCGGACACCGCGCAGAACCAGGGCGTCAACGTCAATATCCGTGGCCTGCAGGATCAGAATCGCATCAACATGATGATCGACGGCGCGCGGCAGAATTTCCAGCGCGCCGGCCACGGATCGACCGGCCTCACCTATGTCGATCCCGCCATGATCCGGGAAGTCGATGTCGAAAAGAGCACGACCTCGGGCGTCGGCGGTGCAGGCTCGCTGGGCGGCGCGGTCAATTTCCGCACCATCGTCGCCGACGACCTCATGAAGCTCGGCGAAAAATTCGGTGCCGAACTCGACCTCACCGCCGGCACGAACGAATACAACTTCGCCGGTGCAGCCTCGGCCGCCGGGCGGATCTCCGAGAGTTTCTCGGTACTCGGCGCCATCAGTCACAAGGAGGTCGGCGAATATGCAATCGGCCAGAATGGCAAGCTGACAGGCGATTGGGCCGTTTTGGGCTTGGAGCGGCCGGTCTTCACCGGCTCCAACACCTGGTCCGGCATGCTGAAGACGGAGATGAACCCGACCGACACGACGACGCTGAACCTCAGTTGGCTGCGCTATCAATCCGAATTCAGCCAGGGCGTCGAGGATGACGGCCGCGAGGATCGGCAGAACGTCACCAACGACACCTATAATATCACGTTCGGCTGGAAGCCCGACAGCAACCTGATCGATTTCAAGTCGCGGCTTTGGTACAATCGGGTCGACAATCACGAGTTCCGGCCGCAGCGAACCGCCGACGTCGCCGAGGTCAACGCCGAGTACAAGTTGGGGACGCTGGGCGGCAGCCTCGAAAACACCAGCCGTTTCGCCGTCCCGGCCGGAGTGCTGGCGCTGAACTACGGCGCCGAGGCGTTTCGCGACAATGGCAAGACCACGGCCACCGGCTCCGGCATCGAAGCCACTCCCGAAAAAGCGCTGTGGTACAGCGGCGCCAATCCGGGCGGCGTGCGCGACGTGGCCAGCGGCTTCGCCAACGCCACGTTGCAGCATGACGACTGGCTCACGCTGTCGGGCGGGCTTCGCTACGATACCTACAAGCTGACCGGGACGTCCGTCATTTTTCTGAAGTCCTACTACGAACAGGTCGTGACCAAGGTGCTGAGGCCCGGCGTCTGCAGGCCCATCCCCACCGCCATCCTGAACAATCCCAATCCCGCGGTCTATGCCGCCTATGTCGCGCGGATCACGGCAGCCGGCCAGACCATATCGGGCACCAATTACTGCACCGCAGCCTATTACGAGAACGAAACGACCGAGGTCCTGCGCACCCCCACCGAACGGGTCGATGTCGATCTTTCCGGCGCGGCGTTGCTGCCCACCGCCATGATTGCGGTGACGCCCACCCATGGCCTGCAACTGTTCGGCAAATATTCGCAGAGCCTGCGGCCGCCGACCCTGATGGAAGCATTGCTTGGCGGCTCCCATATCGGCTCGCTCGGTGCCGGGCAGGCGCCGAACCCGATGCTGAAGCCTGAGGAGGCGACGACCTACGAGATCGGCGCCAATCTTTCCTATGACGGGATCTTCCAGGCCGGCGACCGGTTGCGCGGTAAGATCGTCGCCTTTCACCGCCAGGTCGACAACTACGTCGCCCTCGGCGCGATCGACCTTGTCGCCGGTGGAACCGCGACCAAATATACCGCCTATGTCAATCTCGACGGCAAGACGCCAATGAACGGCGTCGAGCTGGAGGCGAACTACGACACGGGCCGGTACTACGTTGGCGGCTCGTTCAGCTATATCAGCACCGACTACGCGACCACCTACAGCTATGGTGGCGCATCCTACACGACAGGCGCCTATGTCCTGTTCGTTCCGCCCAAGACCAAGGCGGCGCTCGATGCCGGCATCCGGCTGTTCGACGAAAAACTGACCCTCGGAGCCCGCGTTACCTATTCAGGCGGCGTCGATCAGGAGATCGGCATCCTGTCGAGCCTGGTCTCATCGGGCTACAGCACCAGCGAGTACAAAGTGTACGACATTTACGGCTCCTATGCCGTCAACGCCCACGCCAAGCTACGTTTCGCCGTCAACAACCTGACCGACCTCGCTTACGTGCCGGCGCTGGGCGCGGCCAGCCTGCCGGCGCCCGGGCGCACGGCCACCGTTTCCCTGAATCTGAAATTCTAGAATTTCGCCGCCCACGGGGGTGCGAAGCCAGGGTCCGATGCAATGCGGACAATCCAACCAGTCACACACAGGAGTTACCAGAATGGCTGCCAAAATATACCAGACCGCCGCGAGCACCGACCTCAAAGCCTATCTGTCCACATGGGCCAGCGTCGACCCGCTCTCCGCCTATGGCGAGTTCAGCCCCACCACGTCGCCCTATGATCAGTGGGCCGGCGGCGACGAGGGCGGCACGCGGCTCACCAACTCCGTGCTGCTTGAAGGCGACTTTACCTACGGCGTCGGGGGCGACTTCGTCGGCACCGTCGATACGCTGACCTTTGGCAGCGGCCTGTCCGGCGACGCCAGCAGCGGCTTCAGCATCGACACCGCCCAGCTCACCATCGATCTCGGCGGGGCCTCGGCCATCACCGCGTTCGACTACGCGATCTACGGCCTGATGGGCACCGCCGGGACCGTCACTCTGGGCTATCTCTACGCCTACTTCGACGCAGTCGGCACCGAGCAATACGGCACCGCCGGCAACGACACGCAGTACAGCTTCGCCGGCAATGACAGCTTCACCGGTTACGGCGGCAACGACACCTTCGTTTTCGACGACAACTGGGCCACCGACCTCGCCACCGATTTTGGGTCTGCGTCGGGCAATACCGACATTCTTGATTTCACCGCGGTATCGGGGATCACCGATGTCAACGACCTCGTCAATAACTACAGCAACTGGTACGATTCGACCGCTCCCCTCACGATCAGCGACGGCACCAATACACTGACCCTCGCGGGCTATGTCGGCTCGGATATCTTCACCCTGCAGGCCAACAACCAACTGCTCGCCTGAGCCGCCGCCATGTCCATCAGTCCGTCCCGGAAAGCGTCGCAGCCTTTGGCTGCGGCGCTTGTTCCATCGCTCAGGCCCGCGCTGCTGGGCATCGCCGCGATCAGCGGCGTCGTGAACCTGCTGGCGCTGACCGCGCCGTTGTTCATGCTGCAAGTCTATGACCGCGTGCTGGCCAGCCGCAGCGTCTCGACCTTGGTCGGCCTCGCCGTGCTGGCCGCCGCACTGTATGGCTTTCAATGCCTGTTCGACATCCTCCGCGCGCGCGTCCTGTTGCGCATCGGCGAGAGCTTTGACCATCGCTTTTCCCGTCGTGTCCACGACGCCATCGTCACCCTGCCGCTCGAAATGCCGATGCCCAGCGACGGCCTGCAGCCGCTGCGGGACCTCGACAACGTGCGCAGCCTGCTGTCCGGATCGGGTGCCACCGCGCTGTTCGATCTGCCCTGGATGCCGCTCTATCTCGGAATCTGCTTTGCCTTCCACTTCTGGATCGGCATGACCGCGCTGGTCGGCGCCCTCGTGCTGGTCTCCCTCACGCTGCTGACCGATGCGCTGTCCCGCGAACCCACCCGCACCACCATTCAGCAGGGCATGCTGCGCAACGCGCTGATGGAGGCCGGCCGGCGCAATGCCGAAGTGGTGCGGGCCATGGGCCTCGAACGCCGGATGGCGGCGCGCTGGCTGCGCACTAACGCGGACTACCTCGCGTCCAACCGCCGCACCGGCGACGTGGCCGGTGGGCTCGGCGGCGTGTCGCGGTCGCTGCGCATGGTGCTGCAATCGACGCTGCTCGGCGTCGGCGCCTATCTGGTGATCCGGCAGGAAGTCAGCGCGGGCGTGATGATTGCAAGTTCGATCATGATGGGGCGGGCGCTTGCGCCGGTCGAGCTCGCCATTGCCAGCTGGAAGCCGTTCCTGATGGCACGGCAGAGCTGGACCCGGCTGAGCGACTTGCTGGCACGACTTCCCGAGGCACCCGCGCCCCTCCTGTTGCCCCGGCCGCAACGCGAACTGCGCGTCGAAGCCGTCACCATTGCGCCGCCCGGCGAAAGGCGGCCGAAAGTGGCGGGACTCACCTTCGCCGTTCCGGCCGGCAGCGCACTCGGCATCATCGGTCCCAGCGGAAGCGGCAAGTCGACGCTGGCGCGGGCGCTTGTCGGCGTGTGGCGCCCCGCTGGCGGCAAAGTGCGCCTTGACGGTGCCGATTTTGACCAGTGGGACCGCGAGGCACTCGGTCGCTACATCGGCTATCTGCCGCAGGGTGTCGAACTTTTCGACGGCTCTGTTGCGGAAAACATTTCCCGGTTCGAAGCCGATGCCGACCCGGCCGCCGTCATCGACGCCGCCCAGGCCGCCGGCGCGCACGATCTCATCGTCCGTTTCGAGAACGGCTATCAGACCCGCATCGGCGAAGCCGGATCCGCTCTGTCGGCGGGGCAGCGCCAGCGCATCGGCCTGGCCCGGGCGCTCTATGGCGATCCGTTCCTGGTGGTGCTCGACGAACCCAACGCCAATCTCGACGCCGAGGGCGAAGCCGCTGTGGTCCATGCCATCGCCGCGGTTCGCGAACGCCGTGGCATCGCCATCGTCATTGCCCATCGTCCCAGTGCGCTCGGGGCAGTGGATCTGGTTCTGATGATGGAAGCCGGGCGCGCCAAGGCGTTCGGACCGCGTTCGGAAATTCTGTCTCGGGCATTGAAGACTCCTGCGCCAGCCGTGTCCCGCGAAACCGCAACATCGGGCTACGCGGCGACGGCCCGCGCCATCAGGCCACTTCGCGTGATTGCAAATCCGGCAGATCATTCAGCAATGAGCCAACGCTCCCGGCAGGATGCGGACGAACACGATGTCAGATAGCAACATGCCGGCAGTGTCACGCTCCATCCTGCACCACCTCGGCATCGCTGGGCTGGCGGGCCTTGTGCTCGTCGTCGGCGTCGGCGGATGGGCGACCGCCACCAGCCTCGCCGGCGCCGTGGTCGCGACCGGACATCTCGTGGTCGATTCCCATGTGAAGAAGGTGCAACATCCAACCGGCGGCGTTGTCGGCCAGATTCTGGTGCAAGAGGGACAGCGTGTCGCTGCCGGCGATGTCGTGATGCGTCTGGACGCGACGCAGACCCGGGCAAATCTCGCTATCGTGACCAAGCGGCTCGACGAGTTTGCGGCGCGAAGGGCGCGGCTTCGCGCCGAGCGCGACGAGGCACACGACATTGCTTTTCCGCCCGAACTGGAAGCGCGCGCCGACGACCCGGAGATCGCGCAACTGATAGCCGGCGAACGCAGGCTGTTCGAGCTTCGCCGCGATGCCCGCCTCGGCCAGAAAGCGCAACTGCATGAACGTGGCCTTCAATACGGCAAGGAAGTGCGCGGCCTGATGGCCCAGGAAGCCGCCAAGCTGCGCGGCATCGCTTTGATCGAACGTGAGCTCAAGGGGGTCCGCGAACTCTGGGAAAAAGGGCTCGTTCCAATCCAGCGGATGATGGCGCTCGAACGCGAAGCCGCCAACCTGGACGGCGAACGCGGCCGGTTGGTCGAAGCGCAGGCTCAATCCGGCGGCAAGATTTCCGAGACGCGGCTGCAAATCATCCAGATCGACCAGGATCTGCGCAGCGAAGTGGCGAGCAGCTTGCGCGATATCGAAAGCCAGACGGCGGAGTATGTCGAACGCAAGGTGTCCGCCGAAGATCAGCTCAAGCGCGTCGACCTCGTCGCGCCGCAGAGCGGGCTGGTCCATGAACTGGTCGTGCACACCGTCGGCGGCGTGATCTCGACGGCCGATACCGTCATGCTGGTGGTGCCGGACAGCGACAGCCTCGCCCTTGAAGTGCAGATCATGCCGCAGGACATCGATCAGATCCGGCTCGGACAGCCCGCGGTATTGCGCATGTCGGCTTTCAACCAGCGGACCACGCCCGAACTGAACGGCACGGTCAGCCGCGTCGCCGCCGACCTGACCCAGGACCAGAAGACCGGAACGTCGTATTATGTGGTGCGCATCGCCATTCCGCCGCCGCAGCTCGCCCGTCTCGGCAAGCTTGCTCTCGTTCCCGGCATGCCCGCGGAGGCGTTCATCGCGACCGGTGACCGCACCGTCCTGTCGTACCTCATCAAGCCGATCGGCGATCAGATCGCCAGATCCTTCCGCGAGCAGTGAGTGTTTCTGGTCTGCGAAGTGAGGACGGCCGCTCAAGCAGAGCTATAGCTCTGCCAGCGAAGAGCTGCGGCGCAATCCAGCCTTCACGCGATCTCCAAAGATCTCGCACGCCATGATCCAGGGTTCTCCGGAGGACCCTGGATCACGACTGTCGTTTGCGGGCACTTCAAGCGTCCGGGATCTAGATCCCCGCGCTCGATTCGATTCGCTCGTTGAGCTTCTGGTCGACGACCTGGACCGTGCGGTCGATATAAGCGTTGGGCATGCCGAGCTGATGCGAAATCAGCTTTACCAGCAGGTCGACCCGCTCGATGAAGGGTGCGCCGGCGGCCACCGCGCGGGCCGCCGATGACGGCTTGAGAAGGCTCTCCGCCGCCTTGGCGTATTTCTCGAAAGGCACCTGGTCCTGCGGATCGGCGCCCAGACGCCGTGCGATGGCATCGACATGGTCATAGATCGACTGTGAGACCTTCAGATCGCCGTGCACTGCGTCCCGAATCGACTGCGGCTCCTCGGGGGTGATGCAGCGATAGTTTCCCGTCAGCAGCATCGACCATTTCGCCAGCGGCACGAACAGCGAATCGAACACCTTGAGCTTCACCGGCACGTCGTGCCCATCGAGCCTGACGGCGTCGATGTCGGCTTCCAGTTCGCGCAACAGCCGGTTGTGCGCCTCGTCCGCAAAGACCGACGCCTTGAAATTGGTCGGCAGGCCGACGTGGAGGACGTTTGCGGCCTCCTCCGGCGGGCGGAAGGCCTGCGGATCGGGCGAGCAGAGGGTGACCAGTCCCGGTTTGAAGCGCTCCCAGACCTGGGCGTTGGTATAGGCCTCCTCGAGATTCATCTCCGCCAGCGCCGGGATCCGCTTGAGATAGGGCAGCGGCGGCATGTTCATGATCGACAGGCACGGCAGATTTGCCGCGGCGATCTTGATCATCAGAACCCGGATCGTGTGATTGGTGTATTGCGGCTCCTGCATGGCCAGGCCGACGAGATCGTAGCGGGAAAGGTCGACGTTATCCGGTGATGTCGCATCCAGTCTGCCGGGCAGGTCGCGCGAGAAGATCGCCCTGTGCGTCGGTTCGTCGCGCAGCTTGATGCGGACTTCGGTGCCCTCGCGGTTGATGAGCTCTGCAGTCTTCTTCCGGCAAACCAGCGTCACGTTGTGGCCGGCCATCAAGAGCTTGGTCGCCAGCAATGAGCCGTACGAAGCCCCGAGAATGAGAATGTTACGCGCCATGGTGCCTCGTCCCAGAAGTTGTTTGATGCCAGGCCTGTGCGGTCTGACGAGCCATTTTTGAAAAGCTCGGCCGGACACTACTGTATCGCTGCGCGCCGATCCAGACGGCGAACGTCATGAATGTCGGGTGCCCCGTGGTGCGCCAATCTGTCCGGGACCGGCACATGGCCGTAGCCAGGGCGTTGCGCTAACGTCCTAAAAAAACACGGGGGGAAGCCATGTCCACAATCATTCATCGCCGCCGCTTCATCGTTGCCGGTGCGGCCGCCGCTGCCTTGCCTTTCGTCGTGCGCAAGGCCTCGGCGCAAGCCGCCTGGCCATCGCGGCAGATCCGCATGATCTGCAGTTACCCGGCCGGGGGCCAGACCGACATGCTGGCGCGGGCGTTTGGCGAATTCATTTCGAAACAGGTGGGGCAGACCGTCGTCATCGAAAACAAGCCGGGCGCTGCCGGCGCCATCGGTACGGCGGAAGTCGCGCGGGCGGAGCCCGACGGCCACACGATCTTGTGCTCGATTTCGACCACCTACGTGATGAACCGGGTCATGATGAAGACCCCGGGCTATGACATGGACAAGGATCTGACACTCGTCAGTGTCATCCCGGGTGCCGGGCTGCCGCTGGTCGCGAGCACGAAGTCCGGCGTCACGACGCTCGATGAATTCGTCGCTTTTGCGCGCAAGAGCGGCAAGGTGAACTTCGGCACCTATAGCGCGGGGTCGGCCCCGCACATGACGATCAACGAACTCAACAGGCAGTATGGCCTCGCCATCGAACCGATCCACTACCGCGGCGAAGCGCCGATGTGGACCGGGCTTGCCGAAGGCACGCTGGATGCGGCGATGGGCAGCTACACCGGCGCGCAATCCGTCCTGCAGAGCAATCGCGGCGTTGCTTTCGCGGTGCATTCCAAGAAGGTCGACGCGATTCCCAATGTCAGGACGCTGCCCGAACAGGGCGCAACATCGCGGTTCTTCACCGTCAGCGGCTTCACGGGCTGGGCGCTGCCGAAGGCGACGCCGCAGCCGATCGTCGACCGGCTGGCGCAGCTCTGCGTGGCGGCCAATGACGATCCGAAGGTCAAGGGCGTGCTCGCCACCTTCGTGCTGGAGCCGGCACTCGGCTTCAAAGAGACCAACGCTCTGTATCAGCGCGAATTGCCGATCTGGATCGAGAGCGCGCAGGCGCTCGGCTTGCAGCCCGTCTAAATCTGGTTGATGAGCGTGGGCTGCAGCGCCGACGGGATATCCCGGGCGGCGGCCTTGCTACGCGATCGCGATGATTTCGAGCTCCTGGCCCGATTGGCCGACGACGTCCCCGACCGTTTTGCCCATCAGGGACCTCGCGACCGGCGCGACGAAGGAAATGGAACCGGCCTTGGGGTCCGCTTCGTCCTCTCCGACGATGCGATAGGTCTGCACGCGGCCGTCGTCGCGCCTGAAGGTCACCGTGCTCCCGAAGGCAACCGTATCCGCTGACGCAGGCGCATCGATGACCTCCGCCGTTCGAACGCGCGCCGCAAAGTAGCGCGCGTCGCGCAACGGAATCGCCGCCTGCCGCCGTCGTTCATTGACGTCTTCGATGGTTTGCGCGGCCTCGTAGGCCTCGCGCGCCTGCCGGAGTTGAAGCTCCAGCGCCTTCAATCCCGCTGGCGTCACGCGATTTGGATGCGGCGAAACCGGGCGGTCGGGCAGCAGGGTCTCCGCCGCCGTTTCGGCACTGTCTTCCTTGGTGAAGGCAACGCTCACGCCCGGAACTCCTTCAATGGATAGATGCTGATCACGCGCCGCCGCAGCGCGCGGACCGGTCAGGAACTGTAGCACACCGCGCAGCGGACTGTGCAATCACAAGCCCTGCTCGGTCGCCAGTTCCTCGGCATTGGGATCGCCCGGCGCCGTCGCCCAGGCCAGTTCGACCAACGTCACGGTCCGCCGGCCGGCGCCGTCGAGCTGGCAAACGATGAGGCCCTGCTCCTCGATGTAGTCGAGCAGACGCCGGGCGCGGCGCAACGAGTGTGAGCCATAGGCGCGGGCAATCGCGGCGTCGCCGGGGCAGGGCCAACCCTCCTTCGCGGCGCGCGCGATCATCATGAACACGCCCTGCATGTCCTCGGGCAGGATGGAGGCGCGCACGGAGACGTCCTGCCAGGTGTCGTCGGCGGCCATGTCGGAACCCAGCCCGGCGCGGGCACGCGTCAGCATGTGCCGGAAGTCATTGAGGTCCGGCACCGCCACGCCGAGGCCGGCGATGCGGCAGCGGACCACGAACTCCTGATACAGCACGCCGACGGCGCGGAATCCGGCATCGGGCTCGGCCATCACCGCGCGCAGGATACGGTCGACGCGCTCGCGCCGCTCCGCCAGTTCTTCGGCGCTGGGCGGCTGCTCCACCGCCTCCGGCCGAATCTCCAGCGCCGCCGACTTCGCCGCCATCAACTGACCGAGCAGATCCGGCGACAGCCGGCGCTGCGGCCGTACTGTCTCGGGCGGCGGCGCTGCGAGGATCATGGCATGGGCGTCCAGGGTCGCTTCCGGCAGTGGCATCAGGCGCGGGATCGCATTGCGCGGCTGGGTCTCGGTGGGACCGATGCGCAGTCCGAGCGGTCGGCGCGACAGCGCCGGCCCCAGCGCCATGAATTGCCCGCGCTCCAGATCGCGGAAGGAATCCGCCTGGCGCCGCTCCATGCCGAGCAGATCGGCGGCGCGCGCCATGTCGATATCCAGGAAGGTGCGGCCCATCAGGAAATTCGACGCCTCGGCCGCCACGTTCTTGGCGAGCTTCGCGAGGCGCTGGGTCGCGATGACTCCGGCAAGCCCGCGCTTGCGGCCGCGGCACATCAGGTTGGTCATGGCGCCGAGCGAGAGTTTTCGCGCCTCGTCAGACACCTCGCCGGCGATGGCGGGCGCGAACAGCTGCGCTTCGTCCACCACCACCAGCATCGGGTACCAGTGGTCGCGGCCGACCTCGAACAGTCCGCTGAGGAACGCCGCTGCGCGCCGCATCTGATTCTCGGCGTCGAGTCCCTCGAGGTTGAGCACCGTGGAGACGCGATGCATACGCGCGCGCTCGCCGGCGACCTGCAGGCCGCGCTCGGTATGCTCCTCGGCGTCGATCAGCAGGTGACCGAAGCGGTCGGCCAGCGCCACGAAGTCGCCTTCGGGGTCGATGATCGTCTGCTGCACCCACGGCGCGCTCTGTTCCAGCAGCCGGCGCAGCAGATGGGATTTGCCGGAGCCGGAATTGCCCTGCACCAGCAGGCGGGTCGCCAGCAGTTCCTCAAGGTCGAGAGTCACCGGGGCGCCCGCCGTCGTCTGTCCCATCTCGATCGCAACGGTCATGTCGACTCAAAGGCTCCTGCAGGGAGGGGCTTATCAATCCCATCGCAGCCCGTCGAGCGACCATGGCCGCCCGCCCGGTGTTCCGCACAGCTCTGCGCGTGCCCTGACCATTGCCTGCTCGCCCATGCCGTCGTCACCACGGCGTTTGCGGCTCTTGGCCGTTGTTGCTCAAGCGCGCGCAAGCCGCGTGGGGAGGGCGACGTCCGCCGCGCTTTCGCAGGCGGACGCGTCCCCCGACGTTCCCGCACAACCCAAATATCAGCCAGTTGCGCGAATTTTCAGCGCCGATTGTCCAAAATTGCCGCGCTCCGGCCGATTGACGGCGGCGTCGACCAGTTCCACAATCAAAAACATGGTTCCATTTTATGGGACGCCTCGGACCATTCGCCATGAGCGCACTCGACAACGCCATAGAGATCCTGCGCTGTTTCTCTCCGCAGCAGCCGGAGATCAGCAATGCAGATGTGATCCGGCTGACCGGCAAGCCGAAGAGCTCGACCTCGCGCCTGCTGCGTCAGCTCAAGGAGTGCGGACTGCTGGAACAGGACGCGACGACGCGCCGCTACCGGCCGGGACTGCTGGTGTTCGAGCTCGGCCGGCTGCATCGTTCGCAGAACGACTTCGTGGCGCTTGCCGAACAGCATCTTCGCGATGTGTGTGCCGCGACCGGGCACACCGGCTATGTCGCGGTGCTGGATGGCGGCGAACAGGTAGTGTTGCGCGTGGTTCGCGGCACTAATCCGCTTCAGGTGGTGTCGCCGCCCGGCGTGCGGACGCCGGCTTTCCTCACGTCGAACGGGCGCGCCATGCTGGCGCGGCTGAGCGACGCCGAGATTCGAGCCAGCCTGGCAAAACCTTTTCCCGCGGTGCCGCCCAACGCACCGCGCAACATCACCGAACTGATGGCGCGCATCAATGACATTCGCCGCACCGGCTATTCGTCGGCGACCGAGGAATCGCTGCCCGGGGTCGGCTCGCTGGGTTTTGCGGTCAGCAACCGCGACACCGGCGAGACGGTCGGGGTCGCGCTGTCGTTTCCGAGCCAGTTGACTTCCGCCAAAGAGCGCGCCCGGCTGTGGCAGATTTTGCGTGCCACGGCGGTTGAGCTCGGCCGGCTATGCGACGACCCGGTCTGGCTGGCGCTGGACGATGCCGTGCCGGTACGCAAGGTGGCGACGCAATGAATGCAACCCGCACCGCCGTTTCCCCGATCGCCTGGCTGATTGCGCCAAGCGCGTTGCTGTTTGCGCTGTTCTTCTTCCTGCCGATGGGGCTGATGGCGCTGATCAGCGTGCTGTCCGGCAATCCGGTGGTGCAGCCGAACGTCACCTTCACGGCCAAGTTCTACACGCGGATGCTATCCGACTCGTATTACTTCGAGGTGATCTGGACCACGATTCGCATCGGTCTGTTCACGACCCTCGCGGCGCTGCTGATCGGCTATCCGCTGGCGCACTGGATGGCCCGGATCCGCGGCCGCACTGCCTATGCGCTGCTGATGATGTCGGTGCTCACCCCGATGCTGACCGGCATCGTGGTCCGCACCTTCGCCTGGATGGCGCTGCTGTCGGACAAGGGCGTGATCAACCAGACCCTGACCGGTATCGGCCTGATCTCCAAGCCGTTGCCGCTGATGTACAACGAATTCAGCATCGTGCTTGGCCTCACCCATATCTACATCCCCTACATGGTGCTGACCCTGGTCGGGGTGATCGGCCGCATCGACGAACGGCTCGAGCACGCGGCGCAAAATCTTGGCGCCTCGCCGCTGCGGGCGTTCTTTGAGGTGACGCTGCCGCTCAGCCTTCCGGGCATCCTCGCCGGCTCGCTGCTGGTGTTCGCACTGGCCATCAGCGCCTACGTGACGCCGATCCTGATGGGCGGCTTCCAGATCATGACACTGCCGATGCTGATCTATCAGCAGATCTCGTCGAGCTTCAACGTCGGCTTCGCCGCGGCCCTGGGCATGGTGCTGCTGGCCATCTCGCTGGTGCTGATCGTCGCCTATAACCGCATCCTGGGAATGATCTCAGGCCAGCGCGACCTGCAGTGAGGCAACCATGACCTCAGCACCGCTTTCCCTGCGCTTCGGCCGCTTCTGCTATCTCGCCTTCAATATCGGGGTTGTGGTGTTCCTGCTGGCGCCGATCGCCATCGTGTTCGTGTTTGCGCTCAACCCCACGCCCTATATCCAGTTTCCCCCGGTCGGCGTCTCCATGCGCTGGTTCGAGAAGTTCTTTGCCTCGCGCGATTTCATGAACGCTTTGTGGTTCAGCCTCGAGGTCGCAGCCCTGACTACGGTGGCAGCGACCCTGTTCGGCGCCAGCGCCGCGCTGGCACTGGCGCGCGGTCGGCTGCCCGGCAGCCGCGCGATCACGGCGATCATGCTGTCGCCGCTGATGCTGCCGGCGATCCTTACGGGCCTGGCGCTGTTTCAGACTTACGTGCTGCTGGACGTCGGCCGCCCGACGTGGGGGCTGGTGCTCGGCCACACGCTGGTGTCGATTCCCTATGTGGTGCGCACCACGCTGGCGGTGCTGCACAACTTCGATACGCGCCTTGAAGAAGCCGCGCAGAATCTCGGTGCCGGGGCGCTGCGCACCTACTTCGAAGTGACGCTGCCGCTGACCAAGCCCGGCGTCATGGCCGGTGCCGTGTTCGCCTTCATCGTGTCGTTCGACCAGTTTCCGATCTCGCTGTTCCTGGTCTCGCCGGGCCACGAGACATTGCCGATCACCTTGTTCAACTATCTGAAATTCGATCTGGACGGAACGATCGGCGCCGCTTCGGTGGTCTCGATCGTGCTTGCCGTGCTGGTCGTCATCGGGCTCGACCGCACCGTCGGGCTCCGATCCACCGCCCAACTCTGACGTTCATTTCTGGAGAGAGGATCATTCCGTGACCATCATTCGCAAGCCCGTGAATCGCCGCCAGTTTCTTGCCGTGGCCGCCACTGCTGGCGCCGGCGTGATCGCTGCCCCCCATGTCGCGCGTGCCCAGGCTGCGACCCTGCGCATCACCGGATGGGGCGGCAAGTGGGCGCAGACCATGTCCACCGAGGTGATCCCGGCCTTCGAGAAGGAATTCAAGTGCAAGGTGGAGACCGACACCGCATTCCCGTTCCTGCCCAAGCTGCAGGCGAGCTCGCGCTCGAATCCGGTCTACGACGTGCTGCACACCAATTCCAACGAGCAGTGGGCCGCTCTGGAGATGGGCATCGTCGAGGCCAAGATCGATGCCAAACAGGTGCCGAACATTGCCGACGTCTATCCCTACGCGGTCAGCGACAAGATCGTCGGCGTCTGCATCTTTACCAGCGCTATCGGCTTGGGCATGCGCACCGACAAGGGCTACGGCAAGGTCACGTCCTGGAAGGACCTGTGGGACAGGGCCTATGACGGCGTGCGCGGTGGCTATGTCATCCCGGTCAACAGCCTCGGCCAAGCCTTCCTGATGATGAGCGGCAGGCTCTATGGCAAGGGCATGACCGACCTCGACGCCGCCTATGCGGCGATGGAGAAGCTCAAGCCGATAAAGCTCGCCGACTTCACCGGCACCATGGAAAAGATGATCCTGTCCGGCGAGGTCGGCCTGGCCGTGATCCACGACTCCGGCATCCTGCGCTACGACGGCCAGAACCAGCCGACCGCCTTCGTCGCGCCGTCCGAGGGTGTGCTCGCGCTCGAACAGGTGCTGACGCTGACGCCGGGCACCAAGGTGCGCGAGCTTGCCAATGCCTATGTCAACTACATGCTGAGTCCCGGCGTGCAGAAGATCCTCGCCGAGTCGGTTTGGTATTCGCCTGCCAACAGCAAGGTGAAGCTCGACGACAGGTATAACGACAAGCTGTTGACGACGCCGGCGAAGGTCGCCACGCTGATCCAGCCGGACTGGAAATGGTACAACGCGCACAAGGACGAGATCGACGCGCGCGTCAACCGCATCTTCCGGGCATGAGCGCCGGGATCGATATCATCGCGGTCACCAAGACGTATGACGGCCGCACCCGTGCCGTCGACGCGGTGGACATGGCGATCCGGGAGGGAGAGTTTTTCTCCCTTCTCGGCCCGTCGGGCTGCGGCAAGACTACGACATTGCGGATGATCGCCGGCTTCGAAACGCCGACGGAAGGCAGTATCAAAGTCGGCGGCGCCGACGTGACCCATGTGCCGGCCCACAAGCGCGACATGGGCATGGTGTTCCAGAACTACGCCCTGTTTCCGCATCGCTCGGTTGGGGAAAACGTCGGCTTCGGGCTGCGCATGCGCGGCATGGACCGCGCCACCATCGCCCGCAAGGTCACCGATGCGCTGGCCCAGGTCGAACTGGTCGGCTACGAGGATCGCCGTCCCGGCCAACTCTCCGGTGGCCAGCAGCAGCGCGTCGCTCTGGCCCGCGCCATTGTCATCGAACCGCGCGTGCTGTTGTGCGACGAGCCGCTGGGTGCGCTCGACAAGAAGCTGCGGCAATCGATGCAGTTCGAGCTGAAGCAGCTGCAGCGCAAGCTCGGCCTCACCATGGTGTTCGTCACCCACGACCAGGAAGAAGCGCTGGCGATGTCCGACCGCATTGCCGTGATGAACGCCGGCAAGGTCGAGCAGATCGGCACGCCATCCGAGATCTACGATCGGCCCGGTACGCGCTTCGTCGCCGACTTCATCGGCGACACCAACCTGTTCCGCGGCGAGGTGATCCGCACCGGCGGCACATGCGTGTTGCGTGTCGATGGCGACCTTTCGATCGATCTGGCGGAAGAACCCGGCACAACCGGTCCGCTGTCGGTCGCGCTGCGGCCGGAAAAGATCGTGCTGACCGCGCCGAACGGGCGGGGCCTCGACGGCATCGTCGAGAGCGCCAACTTCCAGGGCGGCTCGGTGCTGTATCGCATCGAGGCCGCGGGCCGGCGCCTGCTCGCCCAGCAACCCAACAACGGCTCGCACGAGCTGTTCCAGGCCGGCGCAGCGGTGGCGCTGCGCTGGACTCCATCCGACATCGTGATCCTGAAGGACTGATAGCATGCAGCAACAACGCATGGGCGTGGTCGTGATCGGCCAAAGCCCGCGACCGTCCGTCGCCAACGAAATAGCCGCGGTGCTGTCGCCGGGAATGACCATCGACCTGCGCGGCGCCCTCGACGGCATGACCCGCGCGGAGATCGATGCCATTCCGCCGATCGACGGCTATGACACCCTGTTCACGCTGCTGCCCAACGGCGACAGCGTCATCATCAGCAAGAAGGCCGTCGAGGCGCGCGCGGCGCTGCAGATCGAAAAATTCGCCGGCGAAGGCGTGAAGATCGCCATGCTGGCCTGCACCGGCAAGTTCCCCAATCTGGCGCCCGAAGGGCTGGTGATCCTGCCGTCGGCCGTGCTGCACAAGCTGGTGGAAGCGGTGCTGCCCAGGGGCCGGCTCGGCGTGTTCTCGCCGCTGGCGGCGCAGACCGCATTGATCGGCAAGAAGTGGCAACGCGAGGGCATCGACGTGGCCGGCGTGACCATGCAGCCCGGCTCGGACGATGCCGCCATCGACGCCGCCGCGCAAAAAATGGCGGCGCTCAAGCCGGATCTCGTGGTGATGGACTGCATGGGCTACACCAGCCTCAACAAGGCGCGGGTGCGTCAGGCCTATGACGGCCCGGTCATTCTGGCCATCGCCGCCGCGGCGCGCGTCGTCGAGGAGTTGATGGCATGAGCAACGCGCCTCTCACCGAGATCACCTCGGAAGATATAGAATCCCTCGCGGTCGGCGCCTGGATCCTCGGCACCGGCGGCGGCGGCAGCCCCTATCTCGGCCTGCTCAATTTGCGCCAGCTTTACGCCAAGGGCCACCGCGTGCAGCTGATGTCGCCGCTCGATCTCGACGACGACGACCATGTCGCCGTGGTGTCCAACATGGGCGCGCCGTTGGTCGGCCAGGAGCGTCTCGCGGACAGCCGCAACATCGCCCGCGCGGTGGAAATGCAGCAGGAGATCGGCGGTTTCAAGTTTCGCGCCGTGATGTCGGTGGAGATCGGCGGCGGCAATGGCATGCAGGCGCTGATGGCGGCGGCGCATCTCGGCATTCCCGTGGTCGATGCCGACTGCATGGGCCGCGCTTTCCCGGAAGCGCAGATGACCTCGGTGGCCATCGGCGGGCTGCGGCCCTATCCGTGCACGCTATACGATCCGCGCGGCATCGAGGCGGTCGTGACCAAGGTGCCAAGCTGGAAATGGATGGAGCGGGCCAGCCGGAAGATCTGCGTCGAGATGGGCTCCATCGCATCGACCTGCAAGGCGCCGCGCACCGGTCGCGAGGTCAAGGACTGGGGCATCCACTTCACCACCACCGCGGCGATCCGCATCGGAGGACTGGTGCGCGAAGCCAACCGGCTGCACACCGATCCGATCGCAGCCCTGCTCGATAGCGAAGGCGGCAAGCGGTTGTTCACCGGCAAGGTGGTCGACGTCGAGCGTCGCACCACCGAGGGATTCCTGCGCGGGTCCATCGCTATCGAGGGCATCGATGCCGATCGCGGCAGCCGGCTCGACCTGTCGTTCCAGAACGAATGGATCGTCGCCTGGCGCGAGGGCAAGGCGGTGGCCATGTGCCCGGACCTGATCTGCGTGCTGGAGACCTTGTCCGGCCACGCGGTGGGCACCGAGACGGTGCGTTACGGCCAGCGCGTCACCGTGGTGGCGATGGAGGCTCCGCCGGTGTTGACCAGCGCGCGGGGCCTCGAATTCGTCGGCCCGCGGGCATTCGGCTACGACCTCGACTTCGTTTCTGTTTTCGACGCGCCCGCTGGCGCAGGAGTGTAACGTCATGCGACGCATTGGAATCGACGTCGGCGGCACCAACACCGACGCCGTGCTGCTGGATGGCGACAAGGTGGTGTTTGCCTGCAAGCGGCCCACCACGCTGGATGTGACCTCCGGCATTCTCGACGCTTTGAAGGCGCTGCGCGCCGATCCGGTCGCGCGCGGTCCCGTGGACTCTGTGGTGATCGGCACCACGCACTTCATCAATGCGGTGGTGCAGCGCAAGCACCTGATGAAGGTGGCGGCGATCCGCATCGGCATGCCCGCGGCCGCGTCGCTGCCGCCGTTCTGCGACTGGCCGACGGACCTCGCCGAGCGCGTGCATGGCGAGACCTTCATGCTCGAAGGCGGCCACGACTTTGACGGCCGTCCGATCATGCCGTTCGATACCGCCGCCATGCGCACGGCAGCGCGAAAAATCCGCGATCTCGGGCTGCGGTCGGTGGCGGTGTCGTCGATCTTCTCGCCGCTCGATCCGAGCTGCGAAATCGCCGCGCGCGATATCTTGCAGGAGATCTGTCCGGATGTGGCGGTGACCATGTCGCACGATCTCGGACGCATCGGCCTGCTCGAGCGCGAGAATGCCGCTTTGCTCAACGCCGTGTTGCATGACCTCGCGGTCGAGACCGTGGCCGCGTTCCGCAAGGCCATCGCCGAGAGCGGCATCGACGCGCCGTTGTTCCTGACCCAGAACGACGGCACGGTGATGCAGGCCGAGACCGCCATCGCCTTCCCGGTGATGAGCTTCGCCTCCGGCGCCACCAACTCCATGCGCGGCGCGGCGCATCTGTCCGGGCGCGAAGACGCGATGGTGGTCGACGTTGGCGGCACCACCAGCGATATCGGCCAGTTGCGCCACGGCTTTCCGCGCGAGGCCAACGCGGTGGTCGAGGTCGGCGGCGTGCGCACCCTGTTCCGCATGCCGGACTTGCTGTCGATCGGGCTTGGCGGTGGCAGCCACGTCGACACGGCGTCCGCCAAGGTCGGCCCGCTCAGCGTCGGCTACCGCCTGACCGAGGACGCGCTGGTGTTCGGCGGCAAGCAGTTGACCGCAACCGATATAGCGGTGGCTGCCGGGCTGCTCGACATCGGCGATCGCGCGCGCGTCGCGTCGATTCCGAAGGACTTGATCAAGGCTGCGCTCGCGGATGCCAGGCGCCTGCTGGAGGAAAATATCGACCGCATGAAGACCGAGGCGGCCGATGCGCCGCTGGTCGCGGTGGGCGGCGGCGCGTTCCTGGTGCCCGATCAACTCGCCGGCGTTTCGGAAATCATCCGTGTGCCGTTCGGCGATTGCGCCAATGCCGTTGGTGCGGCGATTGCGCGCGTCAGCGGCGAGGCCGACCAGGTGTTTCGTGAGCTAAGTCGCGACGATGCCATCGCGGCGGCGTTGCAGATCGCCGAGGCCAAGGCGATTGCCGGCGGCGCCGATCCTGCGAGTCTCAAGACCATCGAGGTCGAAGACATGCCGATCGCCTACCTGCCGGGCAATTCGCTCCGCGTGCGCGTCCGTGTCGCCGGCGCGTTGGCCGGCGTCGCGGCGAAGCGCGAGGTGGCATAGGGCGACGGCACGCCGCGGCGATCTTCAGGCGAGCAGCGAGCGCAGCCGTTTCACGGCGCTGTCGGGCGTCGTCAGCACAGGGAGGCCGCTGCTGGCCGCAACCGCCGGCGCCGCCCGTGCGAGGCTGAACTGCGCCAGTGCGATCACCTTGCATGGCTTCAGGCCGGCTGCGGCCTGCGCCGCCAGTTGGTCGTGGCGCGCGCCGTCGCCGGCATTCAGGGCGGCGAGGGCGCCCTCGGCCAGTTGCGGCACGATTTCGATGGTGGGCGCGATGGCGGTGAATTCTGCGGGCATCGAAGCGAGGGTGGGCCCGAAGGTTGCGAGCAGGCCGATCGGTCCGCCGCTGGCGATCGCTTCGTCGATCATGGCTTCGTTCGGCGTCAGCACCGGCAATGGCGCCAGCGCGGCCTTGCAGGCTTCGATGCACGGACCGAAGGCCGAGCACGTGAACAGGATGCCGCCGGCGCCGTTATCCACGGCATAGCGCGCCAGCAACAGGAAGCGCTCGGTCATGCTAGGCGTGATCTGCCCGGCGCGGGCCAGATCGCTGGACAGGCTGTCGTCGAAAATGTTGACGAGATCGGCCTCCGGCCACAGCCGTCCGAACGCTTCGGCGGCGGGATCGATCGAATGCCGAAGCGCGTGGATCAGGGCGATGCGCATGGATGCTCCAAATCAGGACGATGCCGCCGCGCCGGTCGCGGTGCGGCATGTTTGCAAATTGCAATGGGCAAAAAAATTCGCAAAGGCAACGGATTCTTCGCCGACGCCCTACGCCAGATGGCAGGCCACGAAGTGCCCGTCGCTGCCCTGCCTGGTTTCCGGCACGATCTGCGAGCACATCGGCACGGCGATGGGGCAGCGGGTGTGGAAATGGCAGCCGGCCGGCGGGTTCATCGGGCTCGGCACATCGCCCTGCAGCCGGATCCGCTTGCGTTTGGCCTTGGGATCCGGCACCGGCACCGCGGAGAGCAGTGCCTGCGTATAGGGGTGCTGCGGATTGCGGTAGAGGTCGCTGGATTTTGCCAGCTCCACGATGCGGCCGAGATACATCACGGCCACGCGGTCGGAGATGTGCTCGACGACAGACAGATCGTGCGCCACGAACAGGAAGGTCAGGTTCAACTCGGCCTGCAGGTCTTCCAGCAGGTTGATCACCTGCGCCTGGATGGAGACGTCGAGCGCCGACACCGGCTCGTCGCAGACGATGAATTCCGGCTCGACCGCAAGCGCACGCGCAATCACGATGCGCTGGCGCTGGCCGCCGGAAAATTCGTGCGGGTAGCGGCGCATCTGGTCGCCCTTCAGCCCGACCTTGACCAGCAGGCTGGCGACGCGATCCTCGCGCTCGCTGGCGGAGCCGCCGAGTTTGTGGATGGTCAGGGCCTCGCCGATGATCGCGCCCACGGTCATGCGCGGATTGAGCGAGGCAAACGGGTCCTGGAACACCAGTTGCATCTTTCGCCGCAGCGCGCGCAGCTCGTTGCCGCCGAGTGCGAGAACGTCGCGACCGGCGAACGCCACTTCGCCAGCGGTCGGCTCGATCAGCCGCAGCACGCAGCGGCCCGTGGTCGACTTGCCGCAGCCGGATTCGCCGACCAGCCCCAGCGTCTCGCCGCGATGCACGGTGAACGACACGTCGTCGACGGCGTGCACGCGCCCGACCTCGCGCGACAACAACCCGCCGTGCACTGGAAAATGTTTCTGCAGATTGGTGACGCGCACCAGCGGTTCGCTCATGAGAGGTTCGCTCATGGCACGTCTCCCAGATGGCAGGCCATGCGATGGTCTGGTGCGATCGGGCGCAGCAGCGGCTCGCGTTCGCGACATACGTCCATGACAAAGCGGCAGCGCGGCGCAAAGCGGCAGCCCGGCGCGGGATTGATCAGCACCGGCATGGTGCCGGCGATGGTCTCCAGCCGGGTCTTCAGCCCGGCGTCGAGGTCGATGCGCGGAATCGAGCGGATCAGGCCCTGAGTGTAGGGGTGGCTCGGGCGTTCGAACAGGCTGTCGACGCCGGCCTCCTCGACCACCTTGCCGGCATACATCACCACGACGCGCTGCGCGGTTTCTGCCACCACGCCCATGGCGTGGGTGATCAGCATTACCGCCATGCCGAAGCGTTCCTTCATGTCCTGCAACAGGTCGAGGATCTGCGCCTGGATGGTGACGTCGAGCGCGGTGGTGGGTTCGTCGGCGATCACCAGCTTGGGGTGGCAGGCCAGCGCCATGGCGATCATGACGCGCTGGCGCATGCCGCCGGAGAACTGGTGCGGGTAGTCGTTGACGCGGCCGGCGGCGTTGGGAATCTGCACCAGCTTCAGCATCTCAATCGTGCGCGCCATCGCCAGCTTGTGCGGCAGCCGCTCGTGGCGGCGCAGGCTCTCGGCGATCTGCTCGCCGACGGTGAGCACGGGGTTGAGGGAGGTCATGGGCTCCTGGAAGATGAAGCCGATCTCCTTGGCCCTGATCTCGTCGAGCTGCTGGCTGGTCAGCGGCACCAGGTCGCGGCCCTCGAAGATGATCTCGCCTTCGACGATCTTGCCCGGCGGCATGGCGATCAGTTGCAGGATCGACATCGCCGTCACCGTCTTGCCGGAGCCGGATTCGCCGACCACGCAGAGCGTCTCGCCGCGGTTGATGTGGAGGTCGACGCCGTCCACGGCCTGCACGATGCCGTCGTCGGTGGTGAAGTGGGTCTTCAGGCCCCGGATTTCGAGCAGCGCCATCAGATCACCCGTCGCGCATCGAGCGCGTCGCGCAAGCCGTCGCCGATGAAATTGACGGCCACGACGGCGATGAAGATCGCCGCGCCGGGAAACAGTGCCCAGTGCGCGGCGATGTCGAGATAGTCCTTGGCGTCAAACAGCAGCCGCCCCCAGGTCGGGGTGTCCGGCGGAAAGCCGAGGCCGAGAAACGACAGCGTGGATTCGGCGATGATCGCGGCGGCGACATCGATGGTGCCGGCGATGATCACCGGCCCCAACGCGTTGGGCAGGATGTGGCGGATCACCTGTCGCGCGCGGCTGGCGCCGAGGGCGCGCGCGGCCTCGACGAATTCCTTTTCGCGCAGCGACAGGAACTGGGCGCGGACCAGGCGGGCAACGGGCATCCAGCGCAACCCGCCGATCACCACCACGATCAGGATGAAGATGCCGCCCTCGGGGCCGAACGCGGCCTTCAGCCCGTCGCGGAACAGGTAGATCAGCAGCAGCAGCAGCGGCAGTTGCGGCAGCGCCAGGAACAGGTCGGTCAGCCACATCAGGAAATGGCCGAGCCCGCCGCGCGACATGCCGGCCAGCGCGCCGATCAGCGTGCCGACCAGCACCGAGACCACCATCGCGGCAAAGCCGACGGCCAGCGAGATGCGCCCGCCGGAGATCATGCGGGCCAAAATATCTTGCCCGAGATCGTCGGTGCCGAACGGATGCGCGAACGACGGGCCTTCGAGCCGCGCGGTGAAATCGATTTCGTTGATACCGACGCGCCACAGGAATGGGCCCAGCACCACCGCCAGAACCAGAACAAGCAGCAGCACCGCGCTGACCACGGCAAGCTTGTGGCGGCGATAGCGCCGCCATGTCTCGCGTAGCGGCGAATAGCTGCGCCGCTCAGCGGAGCGAGATGCGAGGGTCAAGCCAGCCATACAGAACGTCCGCGATGAGGTTGAAAAGCACGACAAGACAAGCGAAGACGAAGGTCACGGCCATCACCACCGGCGTATCGTTGGCGAGGATCGAGGAGATCAGCAGCGAGCCGATGCCGGGGATGCGGAAGATCTGCTCGGTGACGATGGCGCCGCCGAACACGGCGGGAATCTGCAGCGCCAGCAACGTGACCACCGGGATCATGGCGTTGCGCATCGCGTGCTTGATGATCACCCGTCGCTGGCCCAGGCCCTTGGCGCGGGCGGTGGTGATGTAATCGAGGCGGACCACGTCGAGCATCGCCGAGCGCACGAAGCGGGTCAGGGACGCAGCCTGGAACAGGCCGAGCACCATCACCGGCATGATGGCCTGCCGGATCATTTCGCCAATCCAATAAATTCCGGTGGCCCTGGTGTCCGTCGAATAGACGAACGGCAGCCAGTCCAGCTTGACTGAAAAGATCAGGATGAACAGGATTCCGGTGAAGAAGGTCGGCAGCGAGAAGCCGATGAAGGCCAGCGTGTTGGCGATCTGGTCGAACAGCGAATAGGGCCGGGTGGCGGCGTAGACGCCGACCGGAATGGCGATCGCCAGCGCCAGCACCTGCGACGAGCCGATCACGTACAGCGTGGTGGACAGTCGCTGCAGGATCAGCGTGTCGACGTTCATGCGGCTGACGAAGGAAAAGCCCCAGTCGCCGTGCACCATGGCGACGAGCCAGTGCACGTAGCGCAGGTAGATCGGGTCATCGAGGCCGAACTTGGCCCGCAGCGCTTCGCGCACTTCGGGCGGCACGTTCGGATTGGTCGCCAGTTCAGAGAACGGATCGCCCGGCGCCAGCGCCAGCACGACGAACAGGATCAGCGAGATTCCAAGCAGGCTTGGAATGGCGATCAGCAGGCGGCGCAGGATGTACTGGCTCATGACGGAAGCCGTCTGTCCGCCGTCCTCACGCCTCCCGGTACCATTCGTGCAAGTTGTCGGTCTCGTTGGCCCAGCCTGACAGCACAGGACGCAGCGTGTTGGATGCAGCCTCCACTTTCAGCCGGTGCATCGCAGGGATGAACACGGTATCCTGCCACATCAGATCGTTGGCCTTGATGTAGAAGGCAGCCCGCTTGAGCGGGTCGATCTCGCCCTCGGCCGCGTCGATCGCCGCGTCGTAGTCCTTGTTGACCCAGCGCGGGAAATTGTTGCCCTGCCACTTGTTTGCCTTGGTGGCCACGTTGCTGGAATGAAAGCGGCGCATCAGTTGGGCCGGATCCGGCTGGCTCATCGGGATCTGGAACATCTCGAGATCGGCGTAGAAATGCGGATAGGTGTCGGGATTGCCGACATCCGAGGAAAAGAAGATCGACGCCACCACCGACTTCAGCTCCATTTCAATCCCGGCCTTCTGGCAGGCCTGCTTGACGATAGCCTGGGTCTTCTGGCGCGGGCCATTGATGGCGGTCTGGAACAGCAGCTTCAGCCGCTTGCCATCCTTGGCGCGAACGCCGTCCGGGCCCGGTTTCCAGCCGGCGTCGTCGAGCAGCTTGACGGCCTTCTCGATACTGAACTCCCACGAGGTGTTCTTGGAGACGAACTTTTCCGGTCCGTTGAGGAAATTGGCGGTGGTGCGGCCGGCGCGGCCGTAGATGACGTTCTTGATCGAATCGCGGTCGATCAGCAGCGCCAGCGCCTTGCGCACCGCCGGATCGGAGAACAGCGGATGCTTGGTCTTCATCGAGGAGCGCTCGCCGTCGACCTCGACATTCGGGTCAGTGAAATTGAGGGCGATGAATTCGGTATCGCCGCCGACCGCATAGACCGCCTTGCCCTTGCCGCCCTTCTCGAGACGCAGCAGGATCTCGTCCTCGACCTGGATGTTCCAGGCGAAGTCATATTCGCCGGTCTGGATCACCGCGCGCGCCGCCGAGAGCGCGTCGCCGCCGCCCTTCATCTCGATGGTGTCGAAATGCGGCCGGTTCGGCATGTGATAATCGAGGTTGATCTCGCCGCGGATCATGTCGCCCGGCTTGAACTCGACGAATTTATAGGCGCTGGTGCCGACCGGCTTGAGGTTGGTCGGGGCATCGCGGGATTTGTCGCCCTTGTAATCCTGGAACAGGTGTTTGGGGATGATCCCATTGGGCGCGCCGACGAAGGCGTCGGCCCAGAACGGCGTCGGGTTCTTGAACGAGATCTTCACCGTGAGGTCGTCGATTTTCTCGACGGTGATGTCGCGATGGGTGGCGAGCGTGACCGTCGCGGTCGCGGGATCCCGGGCATATTCCCAGTTGAACACCACGTCGTCGGCGGTGAACGGCTTGCCGTCGTGCCATTTGACGCCGGGCTTGAGTTTCCAGGTCACCGACTTGGCGTCGGCGGCGAGGCCGCCATTCTGGATCGAGGGAATTTCGGCGGCCAGCACCGGGCTGAGATTGCCGTTGGCGTCCCAGCTGGCGAGCGGTTCGTAGAACAGCCGCGAGCCGTCCTGGTCCTTGGTGCCAGTGGCAAAGTGCGGATTGAGCAGGGTGGGGCCCTGCCACCACAATAACTTCAGCGCGCCGCCGCCGCCGCGCTTGGTCGGCTTGTAGGTGGACGGGCTCTGCGCCATGGCCACGCCGCCGATCGCGAGAAGCTGCGTGGCCATCGGCGCGGTGAGGCCCAGCGCGATCATGCGTTGAATAAAGCCCCGACGATCCATGCGACCGTCTTTGACGCCATCGATCATCGTTTGCAGTTCGGTGCCCAGCTTCATCGTCCACTCGTTCCGTTGGCGTGATCGCGGGTCGCCCCGCCGTATAATCCAAGGACGCAAGATGGCACACCGAATGCGCCTTAAGTCAACGTCATGCGGTGAGGCCGCACGCAGCCGGTTGATCGTTGCTTGGGCAAAATCTCATTGCAGCGCACAACGCTTCGGCAAACCGATGCTATCGATGTGCCAAAACGCGTGCCGAGACGATCCAACTTGCTAAAGATTTGTTCGCCGGGCGGGTGGGGGATCAAGTCAACGACATGCTCAGCGGTGGCGCAACGTCGTCCGGCAGCGGACTCGCATAGGGCGTGCGGGCCGTGCGCCTGTTGAGGTCAGCCCTGGCTGCGGTGATCAGATCCGGTTCGGTAAGTGCTTTGACGCCGAGTCCCGCCATGGCCTTGGCCGCCTGCACCATGGCCTTGTGGGCAGCCGGGCTCTTGCCCTGCGCGACGACCTGCCAGGTGTGCAGCGGCGTTCCGATGGCGATGGTCGGCGCATGGACCTGAACGGTGGGGACCACCCAGCTGACGTCGCCGACATCGGTGGAGCCGACCAGCGGATTGCGCTTGGCGTCGAACGGCACGAGGAAATCCGCCAGCGGCTTGTCGGTCGGATCCATGCCGATGGTGTAGTAGACCGAGTTGATGTCCTTCTCGGTCAGCGTGGCCTGGATCTGCGACGCGAAGTCCCTGTCGTCGTCATCGAAATGCGGGGGGCCAAGGTCTTCCATGACCTTGAAGAGCGCCTCTTCAAGCGGGGTATTGGCCAGGGTATTGGAGACGGCGGAAACGATCTGCATCTCCACCGTCGTTTCGGTCATCAGCGCCGCGCCCTGGGCGATCTTTTGCACACGCCCGACCAGTTCGGTCATGCCGGGCAGGTCGCGGGCGCGAATGGAATAGCGCACGCGCGCGTGGGCCTGCACCACATTGGGTGCGATGCCGCCGGTGTCGAGCACGGCGTAGTGGACGCGGGCGTCGCTGGGCATGTGCTCGCGCATGTAGTTGACGCCGACATTCATCAGCTCCACGGCATCGAGAGCGCTGCGGCCGAGATGCGGCGACGCGGCGGCATGGGACGTCCGCCCGGTGAAGCTGAAATCGGCGCGCGTATTGGCAAGCGACGGCGTCACCGCCACTTCCCAGAAGCTGGAGGGGTGCCATGTGATGGCGATATCCACGTCGTCGAAATCGCCGGAGCGCACCATGAAGGCCTTCGCGGCGCCGCCTTCTTCTGCCGGGCAGCCGTAATAGCGCACTCGCCCGGGCACCTTGTGGGTGGCGAGCCAATCCTTCACCGCGGTGGCGGCGAGCAACGCGGCGGAGCCGAGCAGGTTATGGCCGCAGCCATGGCCATGGCCGCCGGCCTCGATCGGGCGAGGCTCCGCCACACCCGCTTCCTGACTGAGGCCGGGCAGGGCGTCATATTCGCCGAGAAAGGCGATGACCGGACCTTCCTCGCCCCATTCGCCCATCAGCGCGGTGGGAATGCCGGCGACATTCTCGGTGACGCGGAAACCCTGATGGCGCAGCTCGGTGAGATGTTCGGCGCAGGAGCGCGCTTCGGTGTAGCAGACCTCCGGCATCGCCCAGACCCGATCGCTCAGGGCGACGAAGCGCGGCTTGATGGCGTCAACGTGACGCCAAATGTCAGTGCGGTTGTCCATCTGCGAGTTCCTGGCCGAGTTCGAGAGTGAAATGGCTAGCAGCTTCGCCGCACCGCGCCTAGCGCTGCTCCGGCACACCTGCCGCGCCGGCAGGTCATATGCGCATCCCGTCGACCGCCCTCGATGATCCACGCAGCGGCAGCGGCGCGGATTCCGTCTGCCGACTAGCCTGCCGTCCCCCTATCCCGCCAGCAGCCGCCGGCAGGCATCGACATAGACCTGCGCGCCGGTGACGATGTCGGCGTCGCTGGTGTCCTCGGTCCAGTGATGGCTGACGCCGCCGATCGACGGCACGAACAGCATGCCGGCCGGCATGATGGTCGCGAGCACCTGCGCATCGTGGCCGGCGCCGCTCGGCATGCGCAGCGACCGGCCGCCGGCAGCAGCGGCGCTCGCCGTCTCGATGGCCTTCTGGATCTTGCCATCCATCATCGCGGGCGCGCCGATGCGGAGTCGCTCCACTGTGACGCGGCAGCGACCCTGCGCCGTGGCCTCGTCCGCCATGCTCTGCAGCAGATCCTCGAGCCGCGCGATCACGGCCGGATCGTCGTCGCGGATCTGGAACAGCATTTCGGCACGGCCCGGGATGATGCTCGGCGCGCCCGGCTCCAGCGTGATGCGGCCGGTGGTCCATACGGTGCGCGGGCCGCATTGCGCCAGGAAACGTTCGTCGATGGCGACGCAGAACCGCGCCAGCGCCAGCCCGGCATCCTTGCGCACCGCCATGCGGGTGGTGCCGGCGTGGTTCTGTTCGCCGGTGAAATCGATCCGGTATTGCCAGATGCCGACGATGGAGGTGACCACGCCGATGGCAAGGCCGCCATCTTCCAGCGTCTGGCCCTGTTCGATATGCGCTTCGAGATAGCCGATGTGCCGCCCGGGTTCGGCGGTGATGCGCGCGCGGTCGGCCAGTCCCGCGTCGCGCAGCGCATCGCGCAGGGCACGGCCGCTGCTACGGTCGCGCGCGGCATCGATATCCGCCTCGGTGACGTCGCCGACAAAAGACCGGCTGCCGAGGAAGCTGCCGAAGTGTCCTTCCTCGTCGCACCACGCGGCCACTTCCACGGCGCCATTGATGCCCGCATCGGGATTGATGACGCGCGCCGCCTCCAGCGCATAGATCACCCCCAGCGGCCCATCAAGCCAGCCGGCATAGTTCTGGCTTTCGAGATGCGATCCGGCCAGCAGCTTAGGTCCGGCCTTGCTGCTGGTGCCGAGCACGTTGCCGATGCCGTCGATGGTTGCGGTCAGCCTGGCGTCGGGAAGCTTCGCGGCCAGCCACTGTAGCGACTGCACGTGCGGCTCGGACAAGGTCGGCTTGTGCACGCCGGTCTTGTAGGCGCCGATGGCGCGCAGCGCATTGAGGTCCGCGAGAACCCGGGCGCCGTCCACGTCGAATCGATTGTCAGGCATGATCTGCTACTTTCAGGGCCTCGACGCGGATTTCCTCGACCAGCCGTTCCTTCAGGGCGACGAATTCCGGCGTCGTCTTGATCTTGTAGGAGCGCGGATGCGGAAGGTCGACGGCGATCTCCGCCTTGATGCGGCCCGGCCGCGCGCTCATGACGATGACGCGGCTGCCGAGGAAGATGGCCTCTTCGATATCGTGGGTGACGAACAGCACGGTCTTCTGGTCGCGCTCCCAGATCCCGAGCAGCATTTCCTGCATCAGCGCGCGGGTCTGGTTGTCGAGCGCCCCGAACGGCTCATCGAGCAGCAGGATCTTCGGGTCGTTGGCCAGCGCGCGTGCAATGGCGGTACGCTGCTGCATGCCGCCGGACAGCTGCTTCGGCCAGTGGTTCTCGAAGCCCGCGAGCCCGACCCTGTGGATGAAGCCGTCGGCGATCCCCGCGCGCTCGGCTTCGGACACGCCGCGCTCGCGCAGGCCGAAGGCGATGTTCTCGCGCACGGTCAGCCAGGGAAACAGCGTGTAGGACTGGAACACCATGCCGCGGTCGGCGCCGGGTCCGGTGACTTCCTGGCCGTCGAGCATCACGCGGCCGGTGGAGGGACGGTCGAGCCCGGCGATGATGCGCAGCAGCGTCGACTTCCCGCAGCCCGACGGGCCGAGGATAGTGACGAAGTCGTTGTTGCCGACGCGGAGGTCGGTGGGCTCCAGCGCCCGCGTGGGCGCATGGCCGGCGCGCGCGGGGAAGGTGCGGGAAACCTGATCGATCAACAGCGTGGTCATGCCAGCTTCCACGGAAACAGCCAGGCGTTGAACGCCTTGAACAGGAAATCCGACAACAGGCCGATCAGCCCGATGACGATGATGCCGAAGATGATCTGCCCGGTGTTGAGCAGCGCCTGGCTGTCGGTGATCATGTGGCCGATGCCCGAGGACGAGCCGATCAGTTCGGCGACGATGACATAGGTCCAGGCCCAGCCGAGAACCAGCCGGAGGATTTCCGCGATCTCCGGCGCGGAGGAGGGCAACAGCACGCGGCGGATCACGCCGCTGTCGCTGGCGCCTAGCGTGTAGGCGGCCTCGACCAGGTCGCGCCTTGTGTTGCCGACATTGACGGCGATCATCAGCACGATCTGGAACACCGAGCCGATGAAGATCACCAGCAGCTTCTGCAATTCGCCGATGCCCGCCCACAGGATCAGCAACGGAATGAAAGCCGAAGCCGGCAGATAGCGCGCGAACGAAACGAAAGGCTCCAGCAGCGCCTCGATCGGCTTGTAGGCGCCCATCAGCACGCCGAGCGGCACCGCGACGACCGTCGCCAGCACGAAGCCGCCGACCACCCGCCAGATCGTCATGCCGATGTCGAACAGGAAGCCGTATTTGGTCAGCAGCTCCCAGCCCTCATGCACCATGGTCAGCGGGTTGGCGAGAAACGTCTTCGACACGTAACCGCCGAAGGTCGCCCATGACCACACGGCCACGAACAGCACGAAGAACGCGAAGCCATAGACGACGCGCTGCCGCGATGTCACGGGGTCGAGGGGACGTATCACAGAGCTATCCTTGGTATCGGACAAAATGGCTGGAAGGTTGTCCCGGACGCGCCGCACTGCGTCCGGGAAACACGTCGCACCCGCAGGCTACTTGATGTAGCTGGCGTCGAAGAGATCGTCGATCTTCGGCACCGCCTTGATGATGCCGATCTCCAGCAGCAGCTCCGCAGCTTCCTTGTTGAAGGCCTGGAACTCGCTGGTGAAGAACTTCTGGTTGGCGGCCTTGTCCTGCCAGCGCAGGTACTTCGCCGAATTGCCGAAGGCTTCGGCGGACTGTTTCACGTCGGCGCCCATGATCTCGTAGGACTTGGCCTGGTCCTTCTCGATCATCGCAATGGCCTCGAAATAGCTGTCGGCCAGCGCCTTGGCGGCTTTCGGATTGTCGGCGAGGAATTTCGGCGTGCAGCCGAACGTGTCCATGACCATCGGATAGTCGAGCGTGGTGGCGATGATCTTGCCCTTGTCGGGTGCGGCGCGCACCGTCGAGAGATAGGGCTCGTAGGTCATGGCGGCATCGTTCTGGCCGGAGACGAAGGCCTGCGCCGCGGCGGCCGGCTCCAGGTTCACCACGGTGACATCCTTCACCGTGAGGCCGTTCTTCTTCAGCATCCAGGCCAGCGCGAAATAGGGCGAGGTGCCCGGCGCCGAGGCGGCGACCGTCTTGCCCTTGAGATCCTTGATCGCCGCAATGTCGCTGCGCGTGGCCATGCCGTCGGCGCCGTAGCTCTTGTCGAGCTGGAAGATCTGCTTGGTGGCAACGCCGTTGGCATTCCAGGAAATCCAGGTCTCGACCGTGGTCGCCGCGCACTGCACGTCGCCCGAGGCGATCGCCAAGTGGCGGTCCTTCTGCGGGATCTTCTTGATCGTCACGTCGAGGCCGTTCTTCTTGAAGATGCCGGCCTGGCTGGCGAGGGTGAGCGGCGCAAATCCGGTCCAGCCGGAGATCGCGATGTTGACCTTCACGTCCTGCGCAACGGCCGGAGCGGCGGCGAGGAGCGCGGCGGTGGCGACGACTTTTCCAAGATGACGCATGGCTGTATCCCTTTGCTGGTTATCGATTGTGTCGTGTTGGTTGTTTCAAACCCGTGATGTGCTTCTGCAAAAACCGCTGCATAATTTGTGCCGGACTCGTATCGATATCATTCTCAGCCGCCCTTGAACCGTGCAACCAGTTTGTGTGACTCGCCGGGATAGACCAGGCGCACGGCGGTAATGGCTTGCGAGCCGCGCCAGGTGTGCCGTTCGATCACCAAACAGGGCGCACCGACTGCAATATCAAGCGCTGCGGCCGTCTGATCGTCGGCGACAATGGCGCTGATCGCATGTTCGGCCTCGGTCCATGGGACGTGATGTAGCAGCCATGAGCCAGGCGGCTCGGCCGCGAAATCCGCGGCGGTAGCATCCGGCACCGCGTCGAGATCGATCAGCCGGTCCTCGATGGCGAACGGCACGCCGTCGGCGCTGTGGCGGCAGGCAATCGCCATCACCCGGCCAGTCTTGCGCACCCGCAGCCGCGCGCGATCGGCAGCGGTGGCGGCGCGGCGCACGGACTTGATCAGTTGGTAGCCATAGCTGCGGCCGAGTGCAGTGATCTCGGCACGGATATCGGCGATCTCAAGCACCGCCGACAGGAATTTGGGACGGCGCACGAAGGTGCCGGCGCGCCGCCGCCGCTCGATCAGGTCGCCCTGCGCGAGTTCCGACAGCGCCTTGCTCACGGTCATCCGCGAGCAGCCGTAATGCGTCATCAGCTCGTGTTCGAACGGGATGCGGTAACCCGGCGGCCATTCGCCGGTCAGGATGCGCTGCTCGATGTCGAGCCGGATCTGCTTGTACAGCGTCGGCCTGTCGGCCGCGTCGGTCTTATGATGAGTGCGATGCGTGGCGACGCTCATGCGACCAGCCTGCGCATCGCCGCGTTGAATGTCTCGCGCGCCTGTTGCCGCAGTCGGTGGCGTCCGCCTTCGACCAGCCTCGCACCGCCGGCCCAGACGCAATCGATCGCTCCCGCGCCGGCGGCAAAGATCCAGCCGTCGAGCACGGCATCGCGGCTGCGCCCGGCCAGCGAGGGATGCGTAGTGTCGAGGGTGACGATGTCGGCGCGGGCGCCGACCTGCAGTCCGATCGCCGGTTGCGCCAGCGCCTGGCCGCCGCCGGCCAGTGCGGCATCGAGCAGCGCACGGCCGGTCGAGACGCCGGGGCCTCCCGAAAGCACGTTGCGCTCGCGATGCTTGAGCCGCTGGCCGTATTCGAGCTGGCGCAGTTCGGCATCGACGCCGATCAGGATGTTGGAATCCGTGCCGATGCCGATGCGGCCGCCGACGCCAAGAAATTCCCGGCCGGGAAAGATACCATCGCCGAGGCTCGCTTCGGTCAGCGGGCACAGCCCCGCGACCGCGCCGCTTCTGGCCAGCGCCGCGGTTTCAGCCGGCGTCATGTGCGTGGCGTGGATCAGGCACCAGCGCTCGCCGACGGGCGCATGGTCGAGCAGCCATGCGACCGGCCGCTGGCCCGACCAGGCGACGCAGTCCTCGACTTCGCGCACCTGTTCGGCCGCGTGGATATGCATCGGCCCGCCACCGGCCAGCGGCAGCAGCGCCGTCAGTTCGTCCGGCGTCACCGCGCGCAGGCTATGCGGTGCGATGCCGAGATTGGCGCCGGGCAAAGCGCGGATCGCGGCGCGGCTGGCGTCCACCAGCTTTGCAAACTGATCGACCGAACAGATGAACCGACGCTGGCCCGCATGCGGTGCGGTGCCGCCGAATGTACCATGGGCATAGAAGCACGGCAGCAGCGTCAGGCCGATGCCGGTGAGCTCAGCCGCGCGCGCGATGCGCGTCGCCATCTCCGCCGGGTTGGCATAGGCCGCGCCGTCGTGGTCGTGATGCAGATAATGGAATTCGCCGACCCGCGTAAAACCCTGTTCGAGCATCTCGACATAAAGCAGCGTCGCGACCGCCTGCGCGTCATCGGGAGTCATGGTCAGCGCGAAGCGATACATGGTCTCGCGCCAGGTCCAGAACGTATCCGCGGCATCGCTGCGGATCTCCGCGAGGCCGGCCATGCCGCGCTGGAACGCGTGGCTGTGCAGACTGGCTATTCCGGGAATTGCCAGTTGATGGCGTTCATCGCCGGAAGCCGGCGCGACGCCCGCCGTGACCTTGGCGATGGTGCCATCGGTCACCTCCACCTGCACGTCATCGGCCCACCCCGCGGGGAGCAACGCCGATGCGAAATGCAGAGTTGACATGTTTCCAAAACCGGATGGACAGGACAGCAGCGCGGTAATATGTATAGACATATCGAGTTTGTCGTCAAGCTTCTGTAGTTGGGAAGTCCCGCATGGCCGAGCGCTTCGATCGGATCTGGCACGATGCCCGGCTCGCCACTGTGCGCGCGGATCTTCCCGACCTCGGCGCCATCGACCATGGCGTGATCGCCGCCCGCGATGGCCGCATCGTCTTTGCCGGCGCGCAATCCGATTTTCCTGTCGATGCCGATGCGGTCGAACGCATCAATTGCGCCGGCCGCTGGATCACGCCGGGGCTGGTCGATTGCCACACCCATCTGGTGTTCGGCGGCAATCGCGCCCACGAATTCGAGTTGCGGCTGCAGGGCGCGAGCTACGAGGAGATCGCGCGCGCCGGCGGCGGCATCGTCTCGACGGT
>DATCUS010000340.1:0-11981 GCA_036561845.1 Tardiphaga sp.
GCAGCACGCGAAGCGTGCTGCATGCCGGGGTGGGGTGAATGTTCGTACTCCGCCATTTCCGCTGTCACCCCACCCCGCCGAATCCGCGCTTCGCGCGGCGTTCGCCGACCCTCCCCCTCCAGGGGAGGGTGACGTTTCCCACTGGCAAATCCTGCCCACCGCGCCTACATTGCTGATGCGAGGCTGTGTCGCGCGTCAGAAGCCATAATTCTCCGGGGCCTTATCGATCCTCACGGGAACTGTCCCTGACCAGGTCCGTGGATCTGGTCACACGGTGCCCACCTACTTTCGTAGGTGCTCCGGGATCGAGTGCTTCAACGGCCAACGCGGCTTCGCACTTTTCTTTTGGTTGTCGCTGACTTGATCATGGCCGCTTACATCCGCACTGTTGTCATCCCCGCGAAAGCGGGGATCCAGTACGCGGTGGCCTTTGAGCCGGATCACCGGCTCCCCGGAATACTGGGTCACCCGCCTTCGCGGGTGACGACAGCGGAGTGTAGCTCCCCCGCGCGACATTGGTGCCGACGCTGATGTCAGCACCATCGACCTTTCCAGACGCCGACAAATCGGCGCTCCGTACCGCCGCCATCGAACGCCGCGCGGCGCTCAGCGTCGAGCAGCGCGCCGCTGCTGCGATAGCCATCGCCGCGCGCGGCCTTCCCATCGATATCGAACCCGGCGCCATCGTCTCCGGCTACTGGCCGATCCGCGCCGAACTCGATCCGCTGCCGCTGATGCGTCAGCTGGAAGCGCAGGGCGCGCAACTGGCGCTGCCGGTGATCATGGGGCGCGACCAGCCGCTTGTCTTTCGCGCCTGGAATGCCGATGCGCAATTGCTGCGCGGCCAGTTCGGCATCATGGAGCCGTCGCCGCAATCGGCCGCCGTGCTGCCCGACATCGTGCTGGTGCCGCTCGCGGCCTTCGACCGCCTCGGCCATCGCATCGGCTATGGCGCCGGGCATTACGATCGCACCTTCGAACAGTTGCGCGCCACCAAAAGCATCACAGCGATCGGCATTGCCTTTGCCGTGCAGGAAATCGACGCAGTGCCCGCCGAGCCGCACGACGTGCAGCTCGATTATGTGCTAACCGAAGCGCGCACATTGGATTTCCGGAGTTTATGATTTGCGCATTCTATTTATCGGCGACGTGGTCGGCAAGACCGGGCGCACCATCATCCTTGACCGCCTGCCGGGCCTAGTGCGCGACTGGAAGCTCGATCTCGTGGTCATCAACGGCGAAAACGCCGCCGGCGGCTTCGGCATCACCGAAAGCATCTATAACGACCTGATCGACGCCGGTGCCGATGCGGTAACGCTCGGCAACCACGCTTGGAATCAGAAGGAGGCGCTGGTGTTCATCGAGCGCGCGCCGCGGCTGATCCGGCCACTGAATTTTCCGCGCCATACGCCGGGCCGCGGTGCTGCGCTGATCGACGCCAAGAATGGCGCCCGCGCGCTGGTCATCAACGCCATGGGCCGCGTGTTCATGGAGCCGCTCAACGATCCCTTCTCCGCCATCGGCAAGGAGATCGATGCCTGTCCGCTGGTCGAGGCCGCCGACGCCATCGTGGTGGATTTCCACGGCGAGGCGTCGAGCGAGAAGCAGGGCATGGGCTATTTCTGTGATGGTCGCGTCAGCCTCGTGGTCGGCACCCACACCCACGTGCCCACCGCCGATCACCAGATCCTGGCGGGCGGCACCGCCTACATGACCGATGCCGGCATGACCGGCGACTATGATTCGGTGATCGGCATGCAGAAGGACGAACCGGTGCGCCGCTTCACCACCGGCATTCCCTCCGGCCGCTTCGAGCCGGCGTTCGGTCCGGCGACGTTGTCGGGTGTTGCGGTGGAAACCGACGACAAGACCGGCCTCGCGCTGCATGTAGGTCCCGTCAGGCTCGGAGGAAGGCTTTCGCAGGCGGTGCCGGAATTCTGGCTCGGATAGCCTTCTATCCAGCGGTCATTGCAGCGGCTTCCGTTGATCCCCTCAACGATGACCGTTTCCTGGTTTCTTCCTTAGGGGAGCATCGTCACGTTCTCATGCGGCGCGGACGGAGTTCAGGAATTTTCGGACCTCCACCTTGAGCCGGTTGCTGTCATCGGAGAGCGATCGGGCGGCTGACAGTACTTCTGTCGAGGCTGAGCCGGTCTCGGTCGCACCACGCTGCACGTCGCTGATATTGGCGCTGACCTGTTGGGTGCCCTGGGCCGCCTGCTGGACGTTGCGGGAAATCTCCTGGGTCGCCGCACCCTGTTCTTCCACCGCCGAAGCGATGGTCGACGAGATTTCAGACATCCGGCCGATCGTCTCGCCGATCTCCCGGATGGCGGCTACGGAATCCTGGGTAGCCGTCTGGATGCCGGCGATCTGCTGGCCGATCTCGCCGGTGGCTTTTGCCGTCTGCTGGGCGAGCGCCTTGACCTCGGATGCGACCACCGCAAAGCCGCGACCGGCTTCGCCCGCGCGGGCTGCTTCAATCGTCGCGTTCAGCGCCAGCAGGTTGGTCTGTCCCGCAATGGTGTTGATCAGTTCGACCACATCGCCGATGCGGGCTGCAGCTTTTGCCAGTTCGCCGACGCGATCATTGGTCTTGCGCGCCTGGTCCACGGCCTCGTTGGCAATTCTGGCCGAGTCCTGGACCTGACGGCTGATCTCGTTGACCGATGATGACATCTCTTCTGTCGCGGAGGCCACGGACTGCACATTGGTGGAAGCTTCTTCCGATGCCGCCGCCACCAATATTGCGAGTTGTTCCGAACGTTCTGCCGTCGTGCTCAATGAGCTTGCGGACGCCTCCAGCTCTGTGGATGCTGACGATACGGCTTCGATGATTTCGCCGACTGCGCCTTCGAAATCATTGGCGAGCCGATTGGTGTCGGCCTTGCGCTGAACGGCGGCACGGCCTTCCAGCTCCTTTTGCTCGGCCTCAAGCTGCCGGCGTGCGATCGCATTGCTCTTGAACACCTCGACGGCTTCGGCCATCTCGCCGACTTCGTCACGCCGTCCAATGCCGGGCACCTCAACGTCGACCTTTCCGCCGGCGAGATCCTTCATCGCGATCGTCATACGGTTCAGCGGCTTCGTGATACCGCGTGCCATGATTGTCGACACGAGGAACGTAATTAGCAGCACCAAGCTGGCGCCCATCAACGACCGCTTGGTCGAGGCCCAGGCCTGCACGTCGAGATCGTCGATGTAGACGCCGGTGCCGACGACCCAGCCCCACGGCTCGAAGCCGGCCACATAGGACAGTTTCGGCTGCGGCTTGTCGACACCCGGCTTTGGCCACTCATAGGGAACGAAGCCTGCTCCATCCTTCCTGACAACGCTGACCATCTCGACGAACAGCAGTTTTCCGTTCGGATCCTTGTTGGAGGAGAGATCGGTGCCGTTCAGCTCCGCCCGCACCGGATGCATCACCATCCGCGGCTGCATGTCGTTAATCCAGAAGTAGTCGTTGTTGCCGTAGCGCAGCGCTGCGATGCGAGCCTGGGCCCGCTTTTGGGCGTCGACCACCGCAATGTCACCCTTCTGGGCGATCGCGTGCTCCTCCTTGAGGATACCCAGCGCCAGCTCGGTCAGGTGCTGCAATTCAATCTGCTTCTGCTGCTTCAGGCCCGATGCCAGTTCGCGCGAGTCGAGAAACGTGTTGCCCAGCAGTCCCACGAAGCCCAGCCCGATGAGGACATAGATCTTTCGGCCGATCGTCATGCGGGGGCCGCTCGTTAATCCAAATGCCATTTTCCAATTCCCATCAGGACGTCGGCGTCCAGCCGAGCTCTCGCTGGCAGCCTTGCATCGATTGGTTAATTTCGCGTCATGCGCGAGTCTTTTGAGAGTGCCATTTTACCGAGTGGTATTTATTGATTTTGCTGCACCGGCCAACGATGCCCCGTCAGCTCGCGATGCCCCGCAAAAAGCCGCGGCCACAGCCGAGGGAAATCCGTGCGCCGGCCGTACTCACCCTGTCTGGCGGCCCACGGTGCCGCGCTACCAGGGGTTCAACATGAAGAAAGCGATCGGTTTGGCGTGCCTGCTCGGTCTGTCCGGCATCGCCAGGGGGTTTGCTGCGGATCTCAGGGTGGCGGCTCCCCTGGCGCAGCGGCAGATGGTCGTGCCGCAACTGTCGAGCTGGGCCGGACCCTATCTCGGCGTCCAGACCGGCTATGTGTGGGGCGGCGGGGACATCAGCCTTCCCTCGACCGGCGAATTTCGCGCCGTCGATCCCAGGTCGTTCACCGGTGGCGTCATGGCCGGCTACGCCACGCAACGGGGCCGCGTCGTCGGCGGGTTCGAAGGTGACATCAATGTCATCGGCGGCAGCGCGACCGTCGATACCGGCTTTGCGCCCGATCCGACGGTGACCCAGTTGCAGACCAGGATGAGCTGGAACGGCCATCTGCGCGGCCGGCTCGGTTACGGCTTCGACCAGGCGATGATCTTCATGGCCGGCGGTCTGGCACTGGCGGGCGTCGAGAACAAGGCGATCGACAATGCTGCCGGCGTCGCCGCGAACTGGAGCGATACGCGGGTGGGCTGGACGCTCGGCGGCGGCGTCGACTACCGCGTCGCGCCCGCAATGACGTTCCGACTCGAATATCTCTACGACAACTACGGCACCACGACGCTCGCGGCGCAGACCGTCGGCAACGTCACCTTTGCCGAGCGCGAGCACAAGCTCGACAGCCACACGTTTCGCACTGGCATGAACTGGCGCTTCTGAACCGCAAACACCTCAGCGAGAGAAAGGATATCATCATGCGGAAATTTCTGATCCTGGCAGCGCTCCTCTCCGCCACGCCCATCGCCCAGGCGGCGCCGCTGATGGCGCCGGACTCATTGCGCCCGGCCATCGATTCCGCCTCAAACGTGGAAACGGTGGCCTGCGTGCGTTATGGTTGGCGCGGCGCTGGCGTCTATCCCGGCTGCTACCGCAGGCCGCGCTATGCGCTGGCGGCGCCCTACTACGTTGCGCCGCCTGTCTATGTGCCGCCGCCGCGGCGATGCTGGTACGCGGGCGCATGGCGGCCCTGCTGATGTCATGCCGGTGGCATTCGTAGCCGCGCGGGTCCGCCCGGTGCCGCCGCGCTGTGAAGCAGGGACGCAGGCGATGGAGGACGAAACGGACGAAGCTCTGATGCTGGCGGTCGCCGCGCGCCAGCAGCAGGCGTTCCGCATCCTGATGGGCCGGCACATGCCGCGCGCTATCCGCGTCGCTCAGCGCGTGGTCCGCAATGCCGCCGAGGCCGATGATATCGGTCAGGAAGCCTTCCTGCGGATCTGGACGCGCGCGACGTCGTTCGATCCGGCGTTGGCGCGGTTCACCACCTGGCTCTACCGGATCGTGCTCAATCTCGCTTTCGATCGCGTCCGCAAGCCGGCCTTCGCGCCGATCGAAGACGCGGGCGATGTCCGGGATGACCGGCCCGAACCGGTGGAGCGGCTGATCGCCGACCAGGAGCGGCGGATGCTGGAGCAGGCGATGGCGCATCTGTCCGAGCGGCAACGCGGCGCCATCGCGCTGTTTCACATGGAAGGGCTGAGCGGCGAGGAAGCCGCCGCAGCCATGAACATCAGCGCCAAGGCGTTCGAGTCGCTGCTGGCGCGGGCGCGCATCGCGCTCAGGGACAACGTCAGGAAAATTCAGAATGACAGGAGGTACGCATGACACGCGATCAATTCCGGCAGCTGGCCGAGAGCTGGGGCGGCGACATCGATCGCTGGCCGGTGGTCACGCAGGCCGCCGCGCGCGGGTTTGCTGCGACGACGGAAGGCGCGATGATTCTTGAGGAACAACGCGGTCTCGACCGGCTGTTCGCTGCTGCGCCCGAGGTCGGTAGCGCGCGCGCGGGACGAGCGGGCCTGGCAGTGCTGCAGCGCATTGCGCAGGCGCAAGCGGTGCCGCCTTGGTATCGCCGGATCCTGCAGCCGTTCTCGATGGTTCCCGTCACCGGCCTGGCCTGTTCGGTACTGCTCGGCGTGTGGATGGCGGGCTCGCTTCCCTATCATCCGTCGGACGAGGCGATGTCGGTGGTCAGCATGTTGTTCGATAGTTCCGTCATCTCGCCCTGGGGGGTCCAATGACATTCTGGCCGTCTCCGCCGAACCGCCTGCGCTGGGCGTTGCTGGCATCGCTCTGCGTCAATCTCGCGCTGGCGACCTATGTTTCGATGCAGTGGTTTCAACCGGCGTGGACGCCGGCCAATGCCGGAATGCCGCTGAGAATGGTCGAGCGCATCGCCGCACGACTGCCGAAGGAGGATGCGGACATCCTGTGGCGGATCTACCGCGAGAAGCAGCCTGACATGCTGCCGCTGCAGGCAGATTACCTGAGGGCGATGCGCAAGACTCTGCAACTGACCGGACAGCCCGAACTGGACAAGGCTGCGTTGCGCGCCGCGATTCTGGATGCGCGCGACAAGCGCATCAAGATCGGCGACGCCGTGATCGACACCTTCATCGATACGCTGGAGCAGATTTCTCCGAAAGGACGACGCCAACTCGTCGGCGGGTTTCCGCGCTGAGAAGCTCTGGCGTCGCGAGGGATCTCCGCTGCTGGTTCGTATCAAATATATCGGTCTGGATGGTCCAGGCCTGAGCTATCTCAAGCATAAGGAGCCAATATGGTGCAGCGAGTGACTTCACGGATGTCGCGTAACGGTGGGAAGCGGTTCGTCTTTCGTCCGAGCGACACGTTTATGCGGGCGCTGCTCGCGGCAGCATGCTTGATCGGGATCCTGGTGGTGACGTTGTCGGTGGCGATGGCGCAGGACGGCCGCGGTCAGGCCCGGCAGGCCTGCGAGGCCGACTATCGCAAGCTGTGCGCCGGCGTGATGCCCGGCGGCGGTCGCATCCGCAAATGCCTCAACGAAAATTTCGACGCCCTGTCGACGCCCTGCAAGCAGGCGGTTTCCACCTCGTCGGGCAAGTAGACGGTTCGACGATTCGAACTCCTGCCGATCGGGGATCGCGCGGCCCGGTCGGCGGCAGTTGTCGCGGGCGGTGCCGTTACGACTTCACCGCACCTGCCGTCAGTCCGCCGACCATGTAGCGCTTGAAGGCGTAGTACATCGCCGCCGGCGGCAGCGCGTAGATCAGGCCGGTGGTCATCAAGAGTTCCCACGGCGAGTCGTCGGCGGCGAGAAAGTTGCCGAGCGCCACCGGCAGCGTGATCTCGGTGTCCTTGGACAGCAGCAGGAAGGCGTAGAGATATTCGTTCCACGCCAGCAGCACCGCATAGGCGCCGACCGCCACCAGCGACGGCAGCATCAGGGGCAGATAGACCAGCCGGAACAGCTGCGGCGTGGTGGCGCCGTCCATGATGGCGGCCTCGTCGAGTTCCACCGGCAGCTTGTCGGAGGCCTGCTTGAGCACCCAGATGGCATAGGGCGAGGCGATGGTCACCATCGCCAGGATCAGCGACCAGTGATTGTTGAGCAGGCCGTAATTGCCCATGGTGCGGTACATCGGCACGGCGAGGAACGCCGCCGGAATGAAGTAGGTGAACAGCGCCAGGTTCATCACCAGCCGTCCGCCGCGGACCCGCAGCCGCGAAATCGCGAACGCCGCCGCGGTGGCGATCACCAGCGTCAGCACGCCGACCGACAGCGCGATCACCGTGGAATTCCAGAACTGCGCCCAGAAGTCACGTAGGAAGTAATGCTTCTGGCCGAACACGATCTCGAAATTGTGCAGGGTCGGATGATCCGGCCACAATTTGCCGGCGAAGGCATCCTGCTTCGGCGAGATCGCGAACAGGAACAAATGATAGAGCGGCAGCATGGTCCAGATGAACACGGGAATGCCGATCAGCAGCAGCCGTGCTTCGACGCCGACCTCGCGCAGGGTGGGCAGGGCAGGGAGCTTCATCGCGACAACCGTTTCATCATCACATAGACCAGAGGCAGTACCAGCGGCAGCGCGCAGACGATCGCCGCCATCGACAGGTCGAGCTGGTCGAGGCGGAGATAGCGGATGCCCAATGTCGCCAGCACATGGGTGAGGTCGGCCGGTCCGCCGCCGGTGAGCAGATAGACGCTGTTGAAGTCGCCAAGCGTCCAGATCATCGAGAGCAGCGTGCAGGTCAGATACAGCGTGCGCATCGACGGCCAAGTGACGTAGCGGAACTTTTGCCACGGGCTGGCGCCGTCGACTTCCGCGGCCTCAAACTGGTCGTCGGGAATCGCCAGCCGCCCGGTGATCAGGATCAGCGTCCAGAACGGCAGCGATTTCCAGATATGCATGCCGATCGCCATGGTCAGCGCGATGGTCGGATCGTTGAGCCAGTTGGGCCCGTCCTCGCCGGTGAATTTGAAGATCAGGTTGTTGACCATGCCCCATTCGGGATTGAACATGAATCGCACCGACAGGATGGTCGGGATCGACGGCACCGCCCACGGCAGGATGAACAGCACCGACAGCCATTTGATCCAGGTGCGGGTGTGGATGAAGAAGCCGGACAGGAACAGCGCGATCAGCATTTTGAAATTGATGCCGATGATCAGGAAGATCAGCGTGTTGACGGCGGCACGGGCGAAGATCGGATCGTGATACAGCGCCACGTAACTCGCCGGATGCCGCGCCAGCCACAACCCGTAGCCGACCGGATAGACGACGAAGGCGAGGAACACGAGCATATACGGCGTCAGCAGCGCCAGGCCCCAGACCTGCGGCGTCGACAGCCGCGCCGACCACGGCTTTCGCGGGATCGTGTCGTGGGGATTGGAGAGCGTGAGTGACGTCATGGTGCGTACCTGCGGAAGATCGAGGTGTCGTGCATCTCGAGAGCGGCCGATCTAGGCCGCGCCCTCATCCTGAGGAGCGGTCGTCTTCGACCGCGTCTCCTGCGAATGGCACGCCATTCGCTCGGGATGACGAATACACTTCATGGTTCGAGACGCGCGCCCAGAGGCGCGCTCCTCACCATGAGGTCGGTGCTCCGGGGCGCGCAGCGATGCTGCGCGCCCCGGAATGACGGACTTAACCCGCGACCTGCTTGATGCGGGCGATCAACTCGTCGACTGCCTTGTCGACCGGCACCTTCTCGCTGACCACGCGGTTCATCGCCTTGGCCCAGGCGTTCTCGTTGTTGAGGATCGTGAACTTGTAGTTCTTCACGAAGTCGAACGTCGAGGTGCCGCCCATGAACTGATTGTACACCGCCTTGCGATGACGGTCCGCCTGCCAGAACGCGCTCTTCTGGCCGGCCGTGGTCACCGGGAACCAGCGGCCCAGCGCGCCCTCGACGTAGGGCTGCAGGTTTTCCTCCTGCAGCAGGAATTTGACAAACTCCTTGGCCTCCGGCTTGTTTTTCGCGGCGCTGAAGATCATGCCGGTCTTGACATCGGAACGATACTTGATCGGCGTGCCGTCCGGCTTGTTGGGGAACGAGGCCGTGATGATGGTCTCTTCATAGGCCTTCTTGCCGGCGGCGCGCTGTTCCGGGGTCAGCGCCTGGTTCTGCGAGTCCTCGAACCACTTGGCGGCGATCGAGATCGTGAAGTTGTGCGTCATCACGATGGTGCGGTTGTGGAACGCGACGTTGTTGTCGGGGTCCTTCCATGTGGTCGAGGAGGGCGGCGTGCAGCCCTTGAGATAGGTGTCGGTGTAGTCCTTGAGCGCGCCGATCAGGCCTTCGCGCACCTTGGGATCGTCGACCAGCAGCTTGCCGTCGTCGTCGACCAGCTTGACGTTGTAGGCGTCCATGAAGGTGTAGAACGACTGGAAGGAGTCAGTGGATTCCACGCCCATCGGCTGGCCGACGCCATAGGCGCGGGAGCCCGACGCCTTGCGATAGGCCGGCTGCACCTTGTCGCACCAGAACGACCAGTAGCCCTTCCAGTCGGTCGGGATGTCGCTCACCTTGAAGCCCGCCTGCTCCAGCATGTCGCCCCAGATCTGCACATGCATCGACTGCTGCTTCAGCGGAAAGCCGTAATAGGCCTTCTTTTTGGTCTGGTCGTTGTAGAGGTTGGCGGTCTCGATGGTGTTGGGCGCGAAGTTGCCCTTGATGGGCGTCAGGATGTCGGTCAGGTCTTCCAGCTTGCCTTCGAACGCCCACTTGCCGGCGGCCTGCACGTCATAGGTGTCGGCATAGGCGACATCCGGCGGCGTGCCGGAATCCAGCGCCGCCACGGTCTTCGGAATCATGTCCTGGATGGCGTATTGCGACAGCTCGACCTTGATGCCGGTCTTGGCCTCGAATTTCTTGATCGCCTCGGCGAGCGATTCGTCCTCGGACTTGTAGAAGCCCTTGCTCCACCAGACCGTGATCTTCTTTTCCTGCGCGAAGGCCGGCCCCGCGGCATGCACCAGAAATGTTGTGGCGGCTGCCGCCAACGCAAATGTCCGTAACCTGGATGTCACAATCGTCCTCCCTGATATTTTGTTTTTATGCGGCCACTGTAGGGAGGCGTATTAATCCGGCAAGTGAATTGGATGCTGCAGAGCAGCATTCGTCAAATTTGTACGATGATCGTACCTTCGACTTTCGTCGCGGGTGTAGATGGGTAGGGCGGGTCGAGTTCTTGCGAAACCCGTCATCCGCAAAACACGGCATTGATGGGTTTCGCTGCGCTCTCCCCATCCCATGCTTGTGTGCGGGCGTCGAACTACAATTTGTACGCCGTCCTGAACCCGCCCCAGTGCCGGCCCTGGACGCGGATCGGCACGTCGATCTCGCGCATCATCACGGTGGTGCCGTTGCCCATGTCGCGGGCATAGCTCTGGATCAGGTAGGCGCGCGTGTTGCGGCCCGCCGCGAGGCCGGCGGGATCGTTGAAGATGCGGCGGTTGCGCGAATTGGCGGTGTTGAAGGCGACGTCGCCGGGCCGCTGCGGCTTGGAATAGATGCTGTTGTGCACCGGCAGATAGCCGTTGCGGTCGATCGCGGCGCAGAACGCCATGCGCGGGTCCGTCGCCAGCAATTTGTCCTGGAAATCCGGCAGCGCGCGGTCGGCCCAGTCGAGAATCCGCGTGCGCACCTGCACGGGATTGGAGCCTGCGATCTCCACATAACTTTCGTCGAACATGTCGTCGATGCTGATGGCGCCGGAGGCGATACCGTCGGCGAAGATCTTGTTGAGCGTCACGCCGGCGTCGATGGCGCGGGTGACGAATTCGGTGTTCTCGTCGTGGATCGCCCACAGCCGGTCCTCGATCCGGCTGGTCAGCGCGGCATCCGGCGCCACGAACAGCGCGCGGGCGCCGGCCTTGGACTGTTCGGTGACGCGCAGCCGGCAGGCGCCGACCTCGGCAAGATCGGCCGTCAGCATTTCGTGCGGCTGCAGCGAGGCCGCATCCGGCCCGCCGATCAGGATGCCTTCCATGGAAATCTCGTAGACCGGGGCGCGCAGTGTCCTGTTGCGGGTCTTGATCTCGATCTGCAGATGGCAGGGCAGTCGCTCGCGCTTGCGCTCGTCCTCGCGCTCGTCCTGGCGCAGCAGCACCGCGCAGCGCGTCTTCAGCTTCTGCGCGAACATGGTCACGGCGCGGCCGGCCTCGGCGACGTTCTGGCCGTGCAGCTCCGCGGCTTGGGTGGCGCTGTCGATCTCGGCGGCGCTGTCGCCGACGGCGACGATGAACTGCGACGCCGAGGCAGCATTGTCGGACATGTCGGAAGTGGTGGCGTTCTGCTCGGCGACGGCGCCGTTGACGCTGTCGAACACCGGGCGGATCGCCTGGATCGCGGTGGAGATGCGATGCACTGCATCCACCGAGCTGGCGGCATCCTTCTGCAACGCGTCGATCTTCTTCTTGATCTCCTCGGTGGCCTCGGCGGTCTGCACCGCCAGCGCCTTCACTTCGGTGGCGACCACCGCGAAGCCGCGGCCGGCGGCGCCGGCGCGGGCGGCCTCAATCGTCGAGTTCAGCGCCAGCAGCGTGGTCTGCTTGGCGATCTGGGCGATCAGATTGACCACATTGCCGATCGCGGCGGAGGACTCCCGGAGGCGGTCGACGTTGCGGCTGGCGTCGGC
>DATCUS010000341.1:0-4761 GCA_036561845.1 Tardiphaga sp.
GGCGGCGCGGCGCAGCGATCTGGCCTCGGCCGGTCGCCGCAATGCCGAAGTGCTGGTGGCGATGGGCATGGCCGGCCGGCTGACCCGCCGCTGGGAACAATCGAACCAGAAATATCTCGCCGGCAACCAGCGCACCAGCGACGTCGCCGGCGGGCTGGGTGCGGTCGCCAAGGTGCTGCGCATGACGCTGCAATCGGCAGTGCTCGGTGTCGGCGCCTATCTCGTGATCCATCAGGAGGCGACCGCCGGCATCATCATTGCCGGCTCGATCCTGAGCGCCCGGGCGCTGGCCCCGGTGGACCTGGCGATCGCCAACTGGAAGGGTTTTGTCGCGGCGCGGCAGAGCTGGCACCGGCTCAACGGGCTGCTTGCCGCGGTGCCGGAACGGTCCACGGCGACGCAATTGCAAAGCCCGACGCAGCGGCTGTCGGTGGATAATCTGTCCGTGATGCCGCCGGGCGACCAGAGGCTGGTGGTGCAGGACGCCAGCTTCACGCTGCAGGCCGGCAACGGCCTCGGCGTCATCGGCCCATCCGGGTCCGGCAAGTCGTCGCTGCTGCGGGCGCTGGTCGGAGTCTGGCAGCCGGTGCGCGGCAGCGTCCGGCTCGATGCCGCCGCTTTGGACCAGTGGACGTCAGACAGTCTCGGCCGTCATATCGGCTACCTGCCGCAGGATGTCGAACTGTTCGCCGGTTCGGTGGCGCAGAACATCTGCCGTTTCGATCCCGACGCATCCTCCGACAGCATCATCGCCGCCGCCAGGCAGGCCGGCGTGCACGATCTGATCGTCAGCATGCGCGACGGCTACGACACCCAGATCGGCGAACAGGGCAGCGTGCTGTCCGCCGGCCAGGCCCAGCGCGTCGCGCTGGCCCGGGCGCTGTATGGCGACCCGTTCCTGATCGTGCTCGACGAGCCGAACTCCAATCTCGACACCGAGGGCGACGAGGCGCTGACCCGGGCGGTGCGCAATGCCCGTGCGCGCGGCGCCATCGTCGTGGTGGTGGCGCACCGGCCGATCGGCATCGATGGCGTCGACCTGCTGCTGGTGCTCAAGGAGGGCCGCGTCCAGGCCTTCGGCCCCAAGGACACCGTGCTGGCGCAGGTGCTGCAACGGCCGGTGGCGCAGCCGATCAAGATCGTCGCCGACGGCGGAGTCAGCAAGCCATGACCGCCAGGCCAACCGGATCGCACCGCTCCATCCGCCTGCATCTGATCCTCGGGCTGGTGGTGGTGCTCGTTCTCGCCGGCGGCATCGGCGGCTGGGCCTCGACCGCGCAGATCTCCGGGGCACTGATCGCGCCGGGCGCGGTTGTTGTCGATTCCAACGTCAAGAAGGTGCAGCATCCCACCGGCGGCGTGGTCGGCGAATTGCGCGCCCGCGACGGCGACGTGGTCAAGGCCGGCGACATCGTGGTGCGGCTCGACGACACCGTCACCAAGGCGGGCCTGGCCATCGTCACCAAGAACCTCAACGGATTGTGGGCACGCGCCGCCCGCCTTGAGGCGGAGCAGCGCGGCGCCGAGCGGATCACGTTTCCCACGGTACTGCTCGAGCAGATCGCCGACGACGACGTGAAGAACGTAATTGCCAGCGAAACCAAGCTGTTCAACGTCCGCTCCACCGGCCGCATCGGGCAGAAGGCGCAGTTGCGCGAACGCATCGCCCAGCTCAACGAGGAAATCGGCGGCCTGACCGCGCAGGAGACCGCCAAGACCCGCGAAATCGAACTGGTCGAGAAGGAGCTGGTCGGCGTTCGCGGGCTGTACAATCAGCAGCTGGTGCAGATCTCCCGCCTGACGGTGCTGGAGCGCGACGCTGCAAGGCTCGCCGGCGAGCGCGCCCAGTTCATGGCGGCGCGGGCCCAGGCCAGGGGCAAGATCACCGAAACCGAGTTGCAGATCATCCAGATCGACAAGGACCTGGTCTCCGAGGTCTCCAAGGACCTGCGCGAGACCAACGACAAGATCGGCGAATTCGTCGAGCGCAAGGTCACGGCCGAGGACCAGTTGCGGCGCATCGACATTCGCGCGCCGCAGGACGGCATGGTGCTGCAGTCCACCGTGCACACCGTCGGCGGCGTGATCACCGCCGGCGATGCCATCATGCTGATCGTGCCGCAGACCGACAGCCTCTCGGTGGAAGCCCGCGTCAATCCGCAGGACATCGACAAGCTGGTGATCGGCCAGAAGACGCTGCTGCGGCTGTCGGCCTTCAACCAGCGCACCACGCCCGAGTTGAACGGCGTGGTAACGCGGGTGTCGCCGGACGTCACCACCGATCAGCGCACCGGGCAGAGCTACTACACCATCCGCATCTCGATGCCGCCCGAGGAGATCGCCCGGCTCGGCGACGTCAGGCTGATTCCCGGCATGCCCGTCGAGGCCTTCGTGCAGACCGGCGACCGCACCATGCTGGCCTATCTGGTCAAGCCGCTGAGCGACCAGCTGATGCGCGCGTTCCGCGAGAAGTGACGCAGGCCGGCATGACATCGCCATGATCAGGTTCCGACGGGTGCGACGGCTGGCGCGGCGGTTCGGCTTTGCCCGCGCGCTGTGCGTCGCGCTGCTGCTCGGCCTGGCTCTGGCGCGGATCGCCGACCTGCCGGTGACCGAGGAACTGCGGCTGCGGACCTTCGATACCTATCAGGTGATCTCCCCGCGGGTGAAGACCGCCCGGCCCGTCGTCATCGTCGATATCGACGAGAAGAGCTTGGCGAAATATGGCCAGTTTCCCTGGCCGCGCACCCGCATCGCCGACCTCGTCACCAACCTGACCCGGCTGAAAGCTGTCGTCATCGCTTTCGACATCGCGTTTCCCGAGCCGGACCGAACCAATCCGGCGATTGCCGCCGACGCCATTGCGGGGCTGGACGACGCTACCCGCGCCAAGCTTCGCGCCCTGCCGAGCAACGACCGGGTGTTCGCCGATGCCGTGCAGCGCTCGCGCGTCGTGCTCGGCGAGTCTGGCCTGCCGACACCGGTTGCGGAACTCGACAAGTCGCGGCCGGCGACCGGGCTGGCGATGCTCGGCGGCGATCCGCAGCCGTTTCTCGTGAGTTTTCCCGGGCTTCTGCGCAACGTGCCGGAACTCGAGATCGCCGCCGCCGGCCGCGGGCTGTTCAGCATCCGCAACGAACGCGACGGAATCGTCCGCCGCGTGCCGATGCTGATGCAGGCCCAGGGCGTTCCCATGCCGTCGCTGACCTTCGAGATGCTGCGCGTGGCGACCGGTACCGACACCATCTTCATCAAATCCGACCGCGCCGGCATCAAGAGCATCGCGGTCAAGGGCTTCGAAATCCCGACCGACCGCAACGGGCAGTTGTGGGTGCATTTCGCGAAGAGCGATCCCGGCATCTACGTCTCCGCTGCCGACGTGCTCGACGGCACGGTGTCTCCCGACAGGATTGCCGGCAAGCTGGTGTTGATCGGAACGTCGTCGGTCGGCCTGCTCGACACCAAGACCACGCCGATCGATCCGGTGCTGCCTGGCGTCGAAATTCACGCCCAGGTTCTGGAAAGCGCGCTGACCCGCAATGTGCTGTCGCAGCCGAACTATGCGATCGGTGCAGAATTGTGCACCGCATTGCTGCTCGGCATCCTCGTGATCTGGCTGGCGCCGATGTTCGGGCCTGTGACCCTGATCGCCGTCGGCGCCTTGATCGCCGCATTGCTGGTCGGCACGTCCTGGTACTTCTACACGCAACATCGCCTGCTGCTCGACTTCACCTATCCGCTGCTGTCGACCACGCTGATCTACCTGACGCTGGTCTTCAGCAACTTCGTCCGCGAACAGCGGCAGCGCCGCCGCATCCGCTCCGCCTTCAGCCAGTATTTGTCGCCGGCGCTGGTCGAGCAGTTGGCACAATCGCCGGAGAAACTGGTGCTCGGCGGCGAGGAGCGCGAGATGACCATCATGTTCTCCGACGTGCGCGGCTTCACCGCGATCTCGGAATCCTACAAGCACGATCCGCACGGCCTCACCACGCTGATGAACCGCTTCCTGACGCCGCTGACCAATGCGATCCTCGACCGCAAGGGAACCATCGACAAATACATGGGCGACGCCATCATGGCGTTCTGGAACGCGCCGCTCGACGATACCGAACACCAGATCAATGCCTGCGATGCCGCCCTCGACATGCTGGAGCGGATCGACGCCCTCAACCGCGAACGCGAGATCGAGGCGCAGCAGGGCGGCCACATCTATATCCCCATGCATGTCGGCATCGGCCTCAACACCGGCACCTGCGTGGTCGGCAATATGGGATCGGATTTGCGGTTCGACTATTCAGTGCTCGGCGACAGCGTCAACCTGGCGTCACGCCTCGAAGGCCAGTCCAAGGAGTACGGCTTTCCGATCATCGTCGGATCGAAGACCGCGCTGGCTGCAAAGGACAGGTTCGCCATCCTCGAACTCGACTTCATCATGGTGAAGGGCAAGAAGGAGCCGGAGGTGATCTATGCGATCGCCGGGCGCGAGGACACGGCGCTATCCGAAAGCTTCCAGCGGCTGCGCAACCTGACCATCGAGATGCTGGCCTGCTACCGCAGTCGCGACTGGGACGGTGCGCTATTCGCCATCGAGCGCGGCCGTAAGTCCGACGTCGGCCATCTGCTGGAGCTGCTGTACAATCTGTATGAGAAGCGGCTTCACGCCTACAAGCAAAGCCCGCCGCCCGACGACTGGAACGGGGCGTTTGCGCTGCTGACGAAATAGCTGTTCGTCATTCCGGGGCGCGGTCGGCGTCAGCCGAC
>DATCUS010000342.1:0-39530 GCA_036561845.1 Tardiphaga sp.
GGCAGCCGCCGGCTTCGCGGGGGCAGGTTTCGCCGCAGCGGGCTTGGCGCCCTTGGCCGCCGCGCTCTGCGCATGCGCGCCACTGGACACGCTGCCCATCAACGCGCTCATCGCCACAACAGTCAGGATTCGCCGCACCAACATCAAGTCTCGATCCCTCATTATTGTGACTGGAAGATGGCCCGCATCCACGCCCTCACGTCGCCTGACTTAACCGGGAAACCCCGGTTTGGAAAGGCAGCCCCCGGGCAGGCACGGATGCGAATCAGATTGTAGGCTTCCAACAAATCCGGCAAGAAGCACCAACTGTCTCAATCAGAAGGTCAGATGTCGATGAAGGCCATTCTCTGCTCGCAATTCTGCGGTCCCGACGATCTCGTGCTGGCCGATATCGCCGATCCCGTCGCCGAATCCGGCCAGGTGGTGATCGCGGTCAAATCCGCGGCGCTGAATTTCTTCGACATCCTGATGATTCAGGGCAAGTACCAGATCAAGCCGCCATTCCCGTTCTCGCCGGCGGCCGAAGTCGCGGGCGTCATCGAGAGCCTTGGTGACGGCGTCAGCGGCCTCAAGGTCGGCGACCGCGTAATGGCCTCGGTGGGCTATAACGGTGCCCGCGAGAAGGTCGCCGTGCCCGCAGCGTCGGTGGTGAAGATTCCCGACAACCTCGACTTCGACCGCGCCGCGGGCGTCATCATCACCTACGGCACCGCGCTGCATGCGCTGGAAGACCGCGCCAGCCCGAAGCCCGGCGAGACGCTGGCAGTACTCGGCGCCGCCGGCGGTACCGGACTTGCGGCCTGCGAACTCGGCAAGTTGATGGGCCTCAAGGTGATCGCCTGTGCTTCGTCGGAGGCGAAACTCGATTTCGCCAAACAGCACGGCGCCGAACTTGGCCTCAACTACGCGACCGAGGATCTCAAGGAAGGCCTGAAGCGGCTCACCGGCGGCAACGGCGCGGACATCATCTTCGATCCGGTCGGCGGTGCCTATGCTGAAGCCGCCTTGCGCGCCATCGCCTGGGAAGGCCGCTTCCTGGTGATCGGTTTCGCCGCCGGCGACATTCCGAAAATGCCGCTCAACCTCGCGCTGCTGAAGGGCTGCGACATCCGCGGCGTATTCTGGGGCGCGTGGGTGAAGAAGAACCCGGCAAAGAACCGCGGCAACCTCGAAAAGCTGGCGAAATGGGCGGCCGAGGGCAAGATCTCATCGCACGTCGACCGCACCTTTCCGCTGGCGCAGACCGCCGACGCGCTCAAGGTGCTGGCCGGACGCCAGGCCATGGGCAAGGTGATTTTGAAGCCGTAAGCTTCTGTTCTGCGACCATCCCCACACTTACGTCATCCTGAGGCGCCGTCGCGTAGCGACGGCCTCGAAGGATGTGTCGCAAACGCCCGAGCTCGCCGCCGCATCCTTCGAGGCTCGCCCTTGGCGGCGGAGCAAGCGCTCCGCCTGAGGGCGAGCACCTCAGGATGACGGTGACAGAGTTTGCTTACGCGGCGTGGATCGACTTCTCGATATCCGCGATCGAATGCCCCGTAAGGTCCTTGGCGATCTCGCCCACAAGGGCCTCTTCCAGCTTCTTGTGATAGTGCTTGCGCATCTCGCCGAGTGTTTTCGGTGCGGCGATGATGACGATCTTGCTGAACTTGCCGGCAAGCACGCGCTTGTTGAGCATGTCCACGATCCCGGTGGCGAACCCGGCTTCTTCGACACTGCTGTCATCCGGATTGGCAGAGGAGCTGGTCGACCCGCCGGCGCCGCTGACGGTTTCGACGTCCTGATCCTTGGCCGCGACAAGGCTCATCTCGCTTTCAGTGCCGGTATTGCGGAACAGATTCAGCTTTTCGCCATCGGCGACGGCGACGATGGTATCCGTGGGAAGGATCATCGAATTCTCCATGATGTGATGATTGCCGGAGTGAGATCGCTCAAACGGCTCATGCACCAATGGATCAGGGGTCGCGAAGTTCCGGCGCGGGCTGCGACAAATCAGGCCGCGGCGTCGCCCTTGTCGAGTCCGCGCGCCATCGCCGCCCGCGCTGCCTCGCGATGTTCGGGAGTGATGTGGCTGGCCACCATGCGCAGCGCGGTGGCGAGGATCGCGGCGTCGTCGGTGAAGCCAAGGATCGGCAGCATGTCCGGAACAAAGTCGAACGGCAGCACGAAATAGGCGATGGCGCCGAGCAGCGCCGCCTGGACATGGCGCGGTGTCTGGCGGTCGAATGCGCAGTAATACGCGGCAAGCAGGTCCTCGGCGAACGGCAGTCTGACGGCCAGCCGCTTCAGCTTGCTCCAGAATCGCTTGCGAACGCTTTCGTGGTCCTGCGCCAGCCGGTCGGCCGGCTCGAAGCCCATGCTATGCTCGGATTCCATCGACAATACCCCTCGGCCCCAGTCGGCCGCTGTGACGAAAGTGGTGATGTCGGCCGTGCGTCGCAAGATTGAGGGACGGTCAGGCGACGCCAGCCTGCCCGGCGATGGCATTCATGGCGGTGGCCAGGGCAACGTCGCGCTCGGTCACGCCGCCGGCGTCGTGGGTCGACAGCACCACCTCCACCACCTTGTAAACATTGCGCCATTCGGGATGATGGTCGGCTTTCTCGGCAACCAATGCAGCACGCGCCATGAAGCCGAAGGCCTCGTTGAAATCCTTGAAAGTGAAGGTCCGGGCGATGGCATCGCGGCCAGCCACCTCGCTCCAGCCCGGCAATCCGGCCAGCGCCGCCTTGCGCGCCTCCGCCGACAGACGTTCCACCATCGCGACCTCCTGCTTCACCCACTGTTGACACTAACACCCCGTGACAGCGGAAGGATCCCTGCCACAATAAGGCAGCAAAGCCGTGCAGGATGGAAAGGTAACCAAGCCCGTCGCTAACCATCATGCCGATGGAACTCCGCGACGTCCGCACGATTTGCTATACTCAATCCGTTACCCCCGGCGATCAGACCGTATGGGCCAAATGAATTTCAGCCTGAAACGATTGTTTTCAAGATCGATCACGGACGGTCCCGAGGTGATCGCACCGCCCGGTCCGCCGTCGCCGCGTTCGGTCAAGCGCAAGATGACGCTGATCGTGCTGGCCGGAACGCTGGCGCTGGTGGGCGCCATCTCAAGCGCCTATTATTTTGCGATGAAGCCGGTGCCGCTGCGGATCGCCGTCGGCCCGCCCAACAGCGATGACGTCAAGGTGGTGCAGGCACTGGTGCAGGCGTTCTCGCGCGACCACAGTACCGTTCGATTGCGCCCGGTCCTGACCGATGGCGCGACCGCCAGCGCCAAGGCGCTGGCCGACGGCAAGGTCGATCTCGCCATCATCCGCGGCGACCTCGATGTGCCCAAGAATGCCCGCGCCGTTGCCACCTTGCGCAAGAACGTCGCGGTGCTCTGGGTGCCGCCGGCGGCAAAAGGCAAGAAAGCCCCGCCCAAGATCACCAAGATTGCCCAACTCTCCGGGCGGCGGATCGGCGTAATCGGCCGCACCCAGGCCAATATCAATCTGCTCAACATCATTCTGCGGCAGTACGGCGTGGATCCCGCCAAGGTCACCACAGTGCAGTTCTCCACCACCGAAGTGGCGGAGGCGGTCAAGGATCAGAAGGTCGATGCGTTCCTGGCGGCGGGCCCGGTCAACAGCAAGATCACCAACGACGCCATCACATCGTCGTCGCGCGATGGCGTGCCGACCTTTCTCGCCATCGATTCAGCCGCGGCGATCGCGCAGAACTTTCCGATGTATGAGGCGTCGGAAATTCCCGCCGGCGTGTTCGGCGGCTCGCCGGCGCGGCCCGACGACGATATCAAGACCATCAGCTTTTCGCACCATATCGTGGCCCGTCAGGGACTGGCCGACGCGACGATTGCCGCATTCACGCGACAACTGTTCGCGATCCGCCAGCAATTGATCACCGACTTCCCGCTCGCCGCCAAGATCGAGACTCCCGATACCGACAAGGACGCGGTGATCCCGGTGCATCCGGGCGCCGCCGCCTATGTCGACGGTGAGGAAAAGACATTTCTCGATCGCTACAGCGACTATATCTGGTGGAGCCTGATGGGCCTGTCGGCGATGGGCTCCGCAGGCGCCTGGTTCGCCAGCTACATGAAGCGCGACGAGCGCAACAACAACAGCACCCTGCGCGAGCGGCTGCTCGACATGCTGGCGATTGCCCGGCACAGCGAATCGCTGGAAGAACTCGACGGGATGCAGGCCGAGGCCGACGCCATCCTGCGCGACACGCTGAACTGTTTCGAGAACGGCGCCATCGAGGAGGGCTCGCTGACCGCCTTCAACATCGCGCTCGAGCAATTCCACAACGCCGTCGCCGATCGCAAGGCACTGCTGGCCGACCGCCCGCACAACCCGCCGGTTCGCTCCCCCCGCCCGCAGGTGGCTTGATCGTCGTTCCGGGACGCGAGCGGCGTCAGCCGCGAGCGAACCTCAGAGCCCGATTGGAGTGGCGGGGAACCTCGACATGAAGATCACCATCTCTGGATTCCGGGCCTGCATCGGCCGGCTCCGCCGTCTGTTGCACCGGAATGACAATCACTTTCTCAAATACCGCCAGCCGATCACCACGCCGCTCACCGAAACGATCAGCCCGAGCAGCGACAGCGACCACACCACCGCGTCCCAGGCCGGGCGATAGGCCAGCAGCAACGGAAAGTCGAAACTGTGCAGCGCGTTGAAAATCCAGCGATAGCCGCGGTGGCGGCGGTCGATGCGGTTGAGGATGGCGCCGGAATTCCGGTCGATGTGAAACCAGCTCCGCGCATCGTCGTCGAAGCCGGCGCGCAACACGGGAAGCGCCTGCTGCTGATGATGCGCATACCAATAGCTGTCGTAGCGATCGAGCCGCAGCTGCAGCGGCATCGCCGCCTGCGGGATCAGGGCGCGCGCCGCGTTGAAGATCGTTGCGTCGGATAGCGGCGCAACCGCACCGGTCGGGATGTCGACCGCGGTCTGCATGCCCGTGCGATCCGCCAGCAGCAGCAGCGGCGCGCCACCGAGCCAGACGAAGCGCGCTTCCACCGCGGCGGCTGGCGGCACTGCCGGCACCGTTGCGGCAAAACTCGCCGCATCGTGTCCGGCATAGCGCTGCAGCATGTCAGGCGACACGTTGCCGGTATCGAACAGCCGGCCGGGATCGAGCGACATCCAGCCGGAAAAGATCCACGTCAGCACGAACACGCCGGAGAACAGACCGGTGACGTGGTGCCACTTCATCCAGCCGTCATAGGGGCTGATCGCACCGCCATTGTAGCGCCGGCGCAGCCGCACTCGCAAAATTCCGATCCAGATGCCGCTCACCGCGACGACCATGCAGATGCCCGAGATCCACAGCACCACGCTGCGCCACAGCGCACCGTCCTGGCGCAGCACGGTCGGATAGATCCAGTGCGGGATCGCGCCGAGCCAGTTCCACACCCGCTCGCTGCGATTGGTATCGAGCCCGATCTCGCCTGACCTCTGCGACACGTACAACTGTGTACCGGCGGCATCGCCAAGCGCAACAAGATAGAACGGTCGCAGCGGATCATAGCGGGCCACAACACTCCACTGGTCGCGGTCGACCGTGCCGATCAGCTGCGCATCCGTCGCCGCGGGATGTCCGCGCGCAACCGCCAGCGCCTGTTCCGGCGCGATGCCATTGATGATCCGGCCATCCACCGCCGAGACCGTTTGCCGTCTGCCATCCCAATCGAGCAACCGATAGACCGGTACCCCATCGAGCATGTCGAGATGCAATGCGCGCGGAAACCGCGTGGCGCCGGCCAGCGCCATGGCGCGGTTCGGCGACAGCTTCACCTTTTCCCACGCAAGCTGAGGCAACGCCGCCAGCCTCTCCCGCTCCGAGAGGCCGGGAAATGCCACGTACATCATCACCAGGCCGGAGACGAACCACATGGCGAACAGCAGGCAGGTGACGATGCCGATCCAGCGGTGGCCGATATACAGCCACCGCCTTGCCTTGCGAACTAGCGCACGCCGCACGTTCAGAACTTCACGTTGACAGCGAGCTGAGCCGTGCGCGGCATGCCGAGCAGCCACTGGTTGTCGCTGTAGCTCGACGTTGCGTAGATCTTGTCGAACAGATTGTAGACCCGCAGCGACACCGTGGTGTTGACGTCGGGCTTCCACTGCAAGCCGGCATTGACCAGCGTGTAGGACGGCATTTCCAGGGTGTTGGCGCTGTCGGCGAACGTCTTGCCTACGAGCTGCACACCTGCGTTGGCCGACCAGTTCGGCGCAAAGGCCCAGGTCGCCCAGATGTTGGAAATGTTCTGCGGGACGTTGACGGGCACGTTGCCGGCATAGTTCACCGCGACGCCACCCACCGATTGCACGAAGTTGTCATACTTCGCCTTCAGGAACGCAGTGTTGGCATCGATCCGCCAGCCGTGGTCCAGCACGAGGCCGAGCGTGGCCTCGATGCCAACAGATGATTGCTGGCCGACCTGGACCACCTGTCCCGGATTGTTGGGATCGCGCGCCAGCAGGTTGTTCTTGACGATCTGGTAGCCCGCGAGCGTCCACTCGCCGCGACCGCCCCAGAACGATTGCTTGACGCCGATCTCGGCCTGCTTGCCGGTCGACAATTCGAACTTCGCATTCGCATTGCTCGCGGTGATCAGGCCACCGACCGGATCCACCGCGGTGGAATACTGGCCGTAGAAGGCGAGATCCTTGATCGGCGTGAACACGGCGCCGGCACGCCAACTGGTCGACGAATAGTCCCTTGTGTAGCTATTGGCCGGGTTGCGGAAATCGGTGCGCTCGACGGTTGGCTGGTCCTGCCGGATACCGGATATCAGCGATAACTGCTCGGTCACCGACAGCCGGTTCTCGGCGAACAAGGCGTACTGGTTGGTAACGCTGGAGAAGCCTGGCGTGGTCGGGTCCGGGCTGGAGAACAGTCCGGGGTCGAAATGATACGGATTGACTGACGACGATCCGCCGTAGGGCGAATTGTTCGTGTGCTTGAAGTCGATGCGGTTGACGTCGAAGCCTGCAACGAATTCGTCGGTCATCCCCAGCACATGACCTTTGAAGGCGGCGTCCATGCGGTCGCCAATCTGCTGCTGGTCGTGAAAGATCTCCAGATAGTCGCTGCGATCGATCAGGCCGGTCGCCGGATCGTGCGCGTAGATCTCGACCTCTTTCCAGTGCCGCTTGCTGTGCAGGTAATACAGCGTGTTGCGGATCGAGATGCCGTCGGTGACCTGCCATTCGGTCTTCACCTGATTCCAGCTGTCCTGGAAGCGGATGGTGCTGTCGCTGACATTGTAGTTCGCGAAGCGCAGGCGCTGGTCGAGCTGGCCGTCGATCAGCGGCGTACCGAAATAGCGCGACGGGCTGCGGTCGCCATAGTCGGTGGAAAGCGTCCAGACGATATCTTCGGTCTGCTTGATCTGGACAGCCGCATGCACCGCGAGATTCGAGGTGTTGTCCCGATCGATCCAGCCGTCCGACATGTTGCCGGTGGCGGTGATGCGATAGGCGACGTCGTTGTTGATCGGGCCGCCCGAGTCCACCGCAATGCGGCGCGTCATGTTGGTGTCGAGCGAAATCTCCGCCTGATTGCGCGGAATCCACGACGGCATCTTGGAGATCACGTTGATGGCGCCGCCGATCGCGCCCTCGCCATACATCACCGACGCCGGCCCGCGCAGCAACTCGATGCGCTCGGCGGACCAGGTATCGAACGGGAAGGTCACGGTGCCTGAACCGACATAGAGCCGCGTGCCGTCGTACAGCGTCTTCACGGAGTCGACGCCGGCGAAGCCGCGGCTGCTGAAGGCGACACCGCCGTTGCCGGGTTCGCCGATGGCGGTGATTCCGGTGGCATTCTGCGTCACCGCGTCGAGCAGATTCTGCTGGCCGCGTTCGGCGATGGTTTCGGCCGAGATGACCTCGACACTGCCGGGCGTCTGCAGCCGCGTCAGGTTGAGCCGGCTGCCGGTCGCGTTGGTCGCAGTAAGGTTGAGCGTTGGCGCGGCCAAGCCGGCAGGCGACGCCACCGGCGCTCCAGTCGCGGCAACAGCGCGTTGCTGGCGCGACCGCGTTGCGCGGGAAGCGCTACCACTATTGGCTGTGCGGCGTTTGCTCGCGGCAGGTGTCGGCGACTGCACGACCACGGGATCGAGCGCCTGGCTGGGCTGGGCCGCGGTTTGCGCCCAGCCCTCGGCAGGCCAGAGCAGGCAGGTCAGGGCAGCGGAGTAGAGGAACGGACGATAGCGGTCCGATGTGGAGACGGCGTCGGTCATGTCAGGGCTCGCGGTTACGTGGCACGTCACCGCGAACGCAGACTCCCCAAGGCCTTCGGCCAAGGTTCGGCTACCATCAGGACACCCCGCCCAATGTGCTCGCGTGTGACCACGACTAGACGGCAGGTCTCCTGGCTCGCGGGTCGGTGCCTGTCACCGCCTTCCCAGGCATGAATGCCCAGTGGCTAATGGCGAAAGGCTCGCCGCTTACAGTTGCGGGGGCAGCCGCGGAATCGGGACGACAGATTCGTCCCTCACCGCATTCCCTTTTGATCCCCGTGGGGAACCATCATGTTATGTTATAACATCACATCTGTGTCAATCTTGTCAGTCGGTTCCCCCTTCGCCGCGTTGACCGCAGACATCCGCCTGTCAAATCGCGCCGATACATTGCGACATCAAAGATACCGATCTGGAACCGCTATGACAGCTCCATTTTCCCGTCGCCGTTTCCTGTCCACCGCCGCGACCGCGGGCGCCGGCCTCTTGGCGATGCCCTATCTCAGCCGCGCCGCGGACCGGCCGATGATCTCCCACGGCGTGCAGTCCGGCGACGTCGGCATCGATGGCGGCATGGTGTGGTCACGTGCCGACCGCGCGTCGCAGATGATGGTCGAGGTCTCCACCACCGAATCCTTCGGGAATGCCCGCGCGCTGCCGCCCATCAACGCGCTTCCGGAAAGCGATTTCACCGCGAAAATGCTGCTGGAGAACCTGCCCGCCGGCCAGGACATTTTTTATCGCGTCAAGTTCCGCGATCTCTCCCACTTCGACATCGTCAGCGAGCCCCTGGTCGGCCGCTTCCGCACCGCGCCGGCCGACCGCCGCGATGTCAGCTTCGTGTGGGGCGGCGACGTCGCCGGACAGGGTTTCGGCATCAATGCCGACGACGGCGGCATGTACACCTTCACCACCATGCGCAAGCACAATCCGGATTTCCTGATCCATTCCGGCGACACCATCTATGCCGACGGCGTCATCACCGCGGAGACGAAGACTGCCGCCGGCACGCTCTGGAAGAACACCACCATCGTGCCGGAGAAGGCAAAGGTCGCCGAGACCCTCGACGAATTCCGCGCCGCGCATAAATACAACCTGCTCGACGACAATGTCCGCGCCTTCAACGCGCAGGTGCCGGTGTTCGGCCAGTGGGACGACCACGAAGTCACCAACAACTGGTCGCTGTCAAAGCAGCTGCCGGCTTCCTACAAGGAGCGCGACGTCACGCTGCTGGCAGCGCGGGCCGCGCGCGCCTATCACGAGATGTATCCGATCCGCGAAAGCATCGTGGAGCCGGGCCGGGTCTATCGCACCTTGAACTATGGGCCGCATCTCGACGTGTTCATGCTCGACGAACGCAGCTATCGCGGCCCCAATGGTCCCAATCTGCAGGAGAAGTACGGCCCCGATGCGTATTTCATCGGTCCGGACCAGTTGGCCTGGCTGAAGCGCGCGCTCCTGAACTCAAAGGCGACCTGGAAGGTGATCGCCTCGGACATGCCCATCGGCATCATCGTCGAGAACGACGCGGCCAATCACACCGGGTCCGAGGCGATCGCCCAGGGCAATGGGCCGGCGCGCGGCCGCGAGCTGGAAATCGCCGACCTCTTGCGCTTCATCAAGTCCGCCGGGGTGCTCAACACGGTGTGGCTGACCGCCGATGTGCACTACACCGCCGCGCACTACTACAATCCCGAGAAGGCCCAGTTCCAGGATTTCGAGCCGTTCTGGGAATTCGTCTCAGGGCCGTTCCATGCCGGCAGCTTCGGCCCCGGCGACATGGACAACACGTTCGGACCCGAGGTGAAATTCGTCAAGGCGCCCGGTGCCGACAGGCAGAACCTGCCGCCGTCGGCCGGCATGCAGTTCTTCGGCCATGTGCAGATCGACGGCAAATCCGGCCAGATGACCGTGACCCTGCGCGACCGCGCCGACGTCGCGCTGTGGTCGACCACGCTGGACCCGAAGGTGGGATGACGATCCTGTCATTCCGGGCGCGCGAGGGCGCGGCCCGAGCGAACCCGGAAGCCCGAAATGTTCAGCACCTCCTGATTCCTGGCCTGCGCGCCGCCGGCTTCGCGGTCCGGCGTTCAGCCCGGGATGACAGCATGGGGCCAGGATCACCGGCTTCCGCCCGAAACCGGGCCGGAATCGCCAAAAGGCCCCTAAAACGACTCAGATTTTCGCGTCGGGATTCGACGTTTATCGTTGTTTTTCGACGATTTCCCACTATATTGCGACGCAACGCGTCCGAGTACCCGGCCCCCCTTTGGCCGGGTTTGCTTTTGGAGGGATTGCCCCAGCGCGTTTTCAGACGAGGCAGAACCGACGGCGCGATTGAGCGCAAGGCCTGATGGCTTTGTTGGACATGTCTTAGTTGAACCCGCTCCGGGCACCCAGACCGTAGAACCCAGAAGAAGACCTATGAACCTTCGCAATATTGCTATCATCGCCCACGTCGACCACGGCAAGACCACCCTCGTCGACAAGCTGCTGCAGCAGTCCGGCACCTACCGCGACAACCAGCGGCAGGTCGAGCGCGCCATGGATTCGAACGATATCGAAAAAGAGCGCGGCATCACCATTCTCGCCAAGTGCACTTCGGTGCATTGGGAAGACACCCAGATCAACATCGTCGACACCCCTGGCCATGCCGACTTCGGCGGCGAAGTCGAACGCATCCTGTCGATGGTCGACGGCGTGATCGTGCTGGTCGACGCCGCCGAAGGCCCGATGCCGCAGACCAAGTTCGTGGTCGGCAAGGCATTGAAGCTCGGCCTGCGCCCGATCGTGGCCATCAACAAGGTCGACCGCCAGGACGCCCGCATCACCGAAGTCGTCAACGAGGTGTTCGACCTGTTCGCCGCATTGGACGCCACCGACGATCAGCTCGACTTCCCGATCCTGTACGGGTCCGGCCGCAACGGTTGGATGGCTGACAGCCCGGACGCGTCGCATGACGTCGGCATGAAGCCGCTGTTCGACCTGGTCATCAAGCATGTGCCGCCGCCCGTGGTCGAGGAAGGCCCGTTCCGCATGCTCGGCACCATCCTCGAGGCCAACCCCTATCTCGGCCGCATCATCACCGGCCGCATCTCGTCGGGCTCGGTCAAGCCGAACCAGGCGGTCAAGGTGCTGTCGCGTGACGGCAAGACCGTGGAAACCGGCCGCATCACCAAGATCCTGGCCTTCCGCGGCCTCGAGCGCCAGCCGGTGGAAATCGCCGAAGCCGGCGACATCGTGGCCATCGCCGGCCTGCCCAAGGGCACCGTCGCCGACACCTTCTGCGATCCCTCGGTCGAGATTCCGATCCAGGCCCAGGCGATCGATCCGCCGACCGTGTCGATGTCCTTCATCGTCAACAACTCGCCGCTCGCCGGCACCGAAGGCGACAAGGTCACCAGCCGCCTGATCCGCGACCGCCTGCTGCGCGAAGCCGAGGGCAACGTCGCGCTCAAGGTCGTCGAATCCGCCGATCGCGACGCGATGGAAGTGTCGGGCCGCGGCGAATTGCAGCTCGCCATCCTGATCGAGAACATGCGCCGCGAAGGCTTTGAACTCAGCGTGTCGCGTCCGCGCGTCGTGTTGACCAAGGACGAGAACGGCAATGTGCTCGAGCCGATCGAAGAAGTCGTCATCGACGTCGATGAGGAATTCTCCGGCGTGGTCGTTCAGAAGATGAGCGAACGCAAGGCCGAGATGATCGAGATGCGTCCGTCGGGCGGCAACCGCTTGCGTCTGGTGTTCTACGCGCCGACCCGCGGCCTGATCGGCTATCAGGGCGAGCTGATGACCGACACCAAGGGCACGGCGATCATGAACCGCCTGTTCCACGACTACCTGCCCTACAAGGGCGAGATCGCCGGCCGCCGCAACGGCGTGCTGATCTCGAACGACGCGGGCGAAGCCGTGGCCTATGCCATGTTCAAGCTGGAAGACCGCGGCCCGATGATGATCGAGCCCGGCTGGAAGGTCTACAAGGGCATGATCATCGGCGAGCACACCCGCGAAAACGATCTCGAACTCAACGTTCTCAAGGGCAAGCAGCTGTCCAACATCCGCACCACGTCGAAGGACGAGGCGGTCCGCCTGACCCCGCCGATCCGCATGACACTGGAAAAGGCGCTGGCCTATATCGAGAGCGACGAGCTGGTGGAGATCACTCCGAAGTCGATCCGCCTGCGCAAGAAGTTCCTCGACGCCGCCGACCGCAAGCGCGCCGAAAAGACCAAGGAAGTGGTGGCGTAAGCCACGACGCCTTTCTTCGACTTGCTATCAGAATGCCCGGCTCGCGCCGGGCATTTTTGTTTGCAGTGTCATTCCGGGGCGCGGGCCATCTGCTTTCATTGTCCGGAACACGACAATTTTGCTGGCACGCAACTTGCGATGGTGGACTTGCCCCGCGCAAAGCACGGCCGTGTCAGGCCTGTTCGCGACAATCTCCATCAAGGACTCCCATTATGGTCGCCATTGCAGACACGCCGTTCGCCCGGCTCGACACCGAAGGCCGGCTGCTGAAGCCGGTGCTCAGCGCCAACACCCATGTCGACGGCCGCTTCGGCTATCGCGGCGACATCTCCTATGACGCGCCGGAAACCGTCATCAGCGAAGTGTTCGCGGTGTCGGAAAGCGGCAGGCCGGCGATCGGCTTCCTCGCCGGGACGATCAAGGAATTTGCCACCCTGCCGAAGCTGGTGGAAACCTTCGGCGCCGCCTTCGACGGCAACGGCAAGTATTTCATCTACATCGCCGATCTGCCGCAGGGCAACCGCTTCGCCATCAAGTTCGGCGACGTCGAAATCCTCGCCATCTCGATCGACGGCACCTCGGTCTATAACGAGCTGATCGACACCTTCTATGTCGACAAGACGAAGCTGAAGAAATTCGACACCTCCGCCAAGCTGGATGCGCTGGCCGATGTCGGCCTGAGATATGCGTCGCCGTCGGACTACAGCGCACTGTCCTACGAAGACGGGTTGAAACAGAAGAACGCCGCCTGACCGGGCGGCCCCCACCGGCGGCTTGAATAATCCCGACAACCGGCTATCCCGGTGTCACGACAATCGCGCGGGCGGCGTGGCCGGCCGCGCGGTGCCGTCGATGGACCTGCCGCGAAGCCGGAAACCGATGACCGCAAGCCTTCCTTCCGAGATCGACGTCGCCATCATCGGCGCCGGCGCTGCCGGCCTCGGCGCTGCCCGCGCGCTGGAGAATTCCGGCCTGTCAGTGATCGTGCTGGAAGCCCGCGACCGGCTCGGCGGCCGTGCGCATACGGTGATGGCCGCGCCCGGTGTTGCATTCGACCTGGGCTGCGGCTGGCTGCATTCCGCCGACAGGAATTCCTTCGTCGCCATCGCGAAGCAACTGAACTTCGCCATCGACAAGGCCCGCGCGCCATGGCGCGAAGGCAGCTATGAGACGACCTTTCCGAAGGCCGACCGGATCGATTTCTTTCAGGCCATCGATGCGTTCTACGACCGCGCCGAAGCGGCGGCCGAGAACGACGACGACGCGCCGGCCAGCACCTGCCTCGAGCCGGGCAATCGCTGGAACCCGATGATCGATGCCATCAGCACCTATATCAACGGCGTCACCCTCGACCATGTCTCGCTGCACGACATGGATGCCTATGAGGACACCGAGGTGAACTGGCGGCTGCCGGCGGGCTATGGCGCGCTGATATCCGCCTATGGCGCACCTTGCCCGGTGGCGTTGAACACGCAGGTGACGCTGATCGACCACGCCGCCAAGCGCATCAGGATCGAGACGTCGCACGGCAGGCTGAGCGCCGCGCAAGTCATCATCACGGTGCCGAGCAACCTGATCGCCAACGAATCGATTCGCTTTGATCCGCCGCTTCGCGCAAAGGTCGATGCCGCGCGCGGGCTGCCGCTCGGCACCAACAACAAGGTGCTGCTCGCACTCGCCGGCGCCAACAATATGCCAAGCGATTCCGGCCTGCGCGGCGCCACCACGCGCAGCAGCGTCGGCAGCTTCCAGATCCGGCCGTTCGGCACGCCCACCATCGAAGGCTTCTACGGCGGACCATTCGCCCGCGAGCTGGAAGACGCCGGCCCCGGCGCACTGTCGGCGCAGGCCATCGACGAGGTCGTCGCCCTGCTCGGCTCGGATGTCCGCAGGCGGCTGACGCCGCTCGTGGAATCGCGCTGGGCCCACGATCCCTTCGCGCAAGGCGCCTATTCCGCCGCAAGCCCCGGCCACGCCGGCGCCCGCGCGGTGCTGGCCGCCCCGGTCGACGGCCGGCTGTTCTTCGCCGGCGAGGCGACCTCGCCGAACTTTTTCTCGACGGCGCATGGCGCAAGGGACAGCGGGGAGCGGGCGGCGGGGGAGGCGATAAAGAAATTCTAACATCGCATGTTGACAGAACATACAGTGAACAACTAGGATTTCTGGGACAAATCAGTGACAGATTGTCCGATCTTGTCCCAGCGGAAGTAGCGTCATGACGCGTTCTCACCATTCAGTCGAGTTTGAAAACCTGCGACTGAAGACCGGACTGTCCCGAGCGCAGACCGCCGATTTGCTGGGAGTTACAGAACGCACCGTCATCCGCTATGAAAATGGCCAATCGCGCCCTTCGCCGATTGCCGTCAAATGGCTTCAGGAGCATCTGGCCAAATCCCGCACTGCCAAGGTTGATGCACCCGCCTTCAAATTTATCGATCTGTTCGCAGGGATTGGCGGGCTCAGGGTTGGGTTTGACGCCGTTGGCGGGCAGTGCGTTTTCACGTCGGAATGGGACAAATACTCCCAGAAGACCTACCGCGAGAATTTCGGAAACGAACATCCGATCTCAGGCGATATTCGTGAATATTCCCGCGAACCATCCCTGATCCCCAAGCACGACGTTCTTCTGGCCGGCTTTCCCTGTCAGCCATTCTCGATCGCAGGCGTGTCGAAGAAGAATGCGCTTGGAAGGCCTCACGGATTTCTCTGCGATACCCAGGGGACCTTGTTTTTTGATCTGGCGCAGATCATTGCACATCACAGGCCATCGGCATTTCTGCTCGAAAATGTCAAAAATCTTCAGCGCCACGACAAGGGTCGCACGTTCGCAACGATCATAAACGTGTTGCGCAACGAACTCGGCTACGAAGTTCACCACCGTGTTATCAACTCCGCGCCATGGGTACCGCAGAAGCGCGAGCGCATCTTTATTGTAGGATTCAAGAAAGAGAGCCAGTTTGATTTTGACAAACTGGTTGTCCCGGAAACCGGTCCAACCTTGGGATCAATTCTGGATCCTCATGACGAGGTAGACCCAAAATACACTTTGACCGCGCATCTCTGGAATTATCTGCAGGGCTACAAGGAAAAACACGCGGCCGCAGGCAATGGATTTGGCTTTAGCCTTTTTGGGCCCGACGACGTCGCCCGAACACTTTCGGCGCGTTATTTCAAGGATGGCTCGGAAGTCCTGATCGCACAGCCTCGCAAGCGACCACGTCGCCTGACGCCACGCGAGTGCGCCCGGCTAATGGGTTTTGAACGAGCTGACGGACTGGAATTTGCTATTCCTGTTTCAGACACCCAAGCTTATCGTCAGTTTGGCAACGCGGTTGTCGTGCCCGTCGTGAAGGCTGTGGCAAAATTGATGGAGCCGCACATTTTGAAAGCTGTCTCCACAGAGGTGAGAGCAAAATCAGAAAAGCAACCTCGACTTCCGTTTGATAGCATGGCGGATATGGCCCTCGTTAATGGCTGACGTCGTCTCGCCCGAAGTTCGAAGCCGGATGATGGCGGGAATCCGGGGCAAGAATACGCAGCCGGAAATGCTGATCCGACGCGGACTGCATATGACCGGCTTTCGCTATCGACTTCATGACAAGCGACTGCCTGGCAAGCCGGACCTTGTCTTTCCGAAGTATAGAGCTGTTATCTTTGTTCATGGCTGTTTCTGGCATGGTCATGACTGCCATCTATTCAAATGGCCGACAACGCGGCCGGAATTCTGGCGAAAGAAGATCGAACGCAATCGAGACGTCGACGCGACCGCGCTGGCAGCACTCACTCATGCGGGATGGCGATACTGCATCGTGTGGGAGTGCGGAATTAAGGGACGAATGAGGTTGCCCATTGGCAATGTGATAAAATCTATAGTTAAATGGCTTAGTTCAAGAAGAAAACATTTAGTGCTCAGGGGCGCCAATGTCGTTGACGGATCTTCAAGATTGGATCGACGAAAATAAGAAGAAGGCAACTTATTGGATAGGAAAGCGACTATCCTCAAATGATACTGGTCTTACAGGCAATCACCAGTATGGACCGCTTATTATAAAGGCGGCGCTCTTTAAGCTATTTCCTCGATTGGCGGCTGCCCAGCCGTCTGTAACTGAGGATTATTTTGATCTTTTTGTAGATTCCCACGGCGACCGGAGCAGGGCTCGGGCCGTTTGGTACAAGAGCAAAAGCGAAGGCCGCTTTACTAATCTAGGAGGAGGAAAATCGGCTTTTCTCGATCCGGAGAACACCGGAGCTTTGGCTGTCTTTGCATTCCGTCTTGATGCGGAATGCCACGTTCTTGAGGGGCATGCATGGGTTTGCAAAAATCCGTCCGAGGAAGACGAGTTGGAATCCCTAATCGGTCCTGTTGAACCTCGGGAGTTTGCGATTTGGGAGAACGATGGGATTGGTCCCCACGCACATCTTGGTAAATCAAGTAAGCACTCAAGATGCTGGCTCGATATTGGCGATATGCCGGCAGCATGGCTTACGAAATTTCCTACGGGCCAAGAAATCTTCGAGAAAGTAGTCACACGACGACCGGCAAAGGGGACACCGGATACGCTTTTGATGCAGCGACGCGAATGCGAGTACGAGATGTTCCAGAGCGTAGAGGAGGCGACGTTCCTCCCCCAAGTAGGCACTGGCTTTCAATCCATCGTTTCCTTCACGACACTAGCTCAGAGCATTCTTCAAAGCAGAAAGTCCCGAGCTGGAACTTCGCTGGAGTTGCACGCTCGCCAGATATTTGAAGAGCACGGCTTGAAGAGAGACTACAACTTTTCACACAACCCAAAAACTGATGGAAATCCAGACTTCATTTTTCCATCAAAGGCTGCCTACCTTGATCCAAATTTTCCTAAAGCCGGACTTCGGATGCTTGCAGCCAAGACTACGTGCAAAGATCGCTGGCGCCAGGTTACGAAAGAAGCCAAGAGGTTGACCGAGCGGCATTTGTTGACCTTGCAAGCTGGCGTGACAGAATCCCAGTTCGACGAAATGGAAGACGCCGGAGTGAGGCTGGTTGTCCCTAAGGAACTTCATAAGGCATATCCGGAGGTGGTTCGCGGAAAACTAATCAGTTTCGAGGCCTTCATCAGTAGCGTTGCAAAGCTTAGACCATATATTTCGTAGGCATAGCTCACTCCATCACCCTCTTCCGCATCTCTTCATCCGGCACCAAGCACACTTCGCTCCTGCCAAAGATCTGGTAGCGATTTCTGGCGACGAGATTGTAGATGGCATCGCGCAGACCTTGCGGCACGACGCGCAGGACACGCACCCATCCCAAACCTGGCAGCAGCGACAGCACGGTCAGTGCGGCATCGGATTTGAAGTGCGCGGTGCCGCCGTGGATCACCGCATTGCTGTCGGGATCGGCGGGATCGATGCCGAGATGCTGCGCCAGCCGCGTGCCGTAGCCGGACTGGATCGCGGTGAAGCGAAACCGGCGCGCGGTGTCGCGCGCGGCGACGAAGCGAATCCAGTGCGAGCAGAAGATGCAGACGCCGTCATAGAGGATGACGTCGTCATCGGGCCACGGCGTGACCGTGCGGGTCACCGCTTGCGCGCCGGCCGTGCGGTGAGCGGCTTCAGCGCGCTGTCCAGCGTGGCGCCGTAGATCTCGTCGCCGCCGTCGCTCTCCGCCAGGAAGTGCCCCTCGCCGCGAAACTCCGGCAGCACGCGAAAGTCCACCTTGCCGCCGGCGCTGCGAAACGCCTCCGCCATCTGCCGGGAAAATTCCGGCGCGAAATAGCTGTCGTTGCGCGTCACCAGCCAGACCACCGGCACATGGGCCTGCCGGCCGAAGTCGCCCACCGCCGCGACCAGCGCCTGCGGTGCGCAGATCTGGTTGGGGAGGTCATGGGCATGGCCGCCGCGGCCCGGCGCAAAGGCGACGATGGCGGCGACGCCGAGCAGGTTCTGGCCGGCCAGCGCCAGCGCGCCCAGACCGCCCGCGGAATGGCCGATGATCAGCGTGCCGCCCTGCCGGACGAAATCCTGGCTGCGCAGGTAATCCATCGCCAGCGCGATCGACTGCGCGGTGGCGCGGCCGGCATTGAGATAATTGGCGTCGTCGCAGCCGCCCTGGTCCTCGAGATAGCGGCCGCCGGTGGTGCCGTGGCCGGGCCGTTCCGGCACCAGCACCGCGTAACCGCGCGCCACCAGCCAGCCGGCCAGCGCCGGATAGTCCGGCTGCGGCATCTGCGCGCGGCGCAGCGGATTCTGCGTGGTGGCATGGGCGATCACCGCCAGCGGAAACGGCCCCTCGCCCGGCGGGCGATACAGGATTGCCCGCGCCGCCGTCCCGGAGGACGGTGTCGGCACCGACCAGACCTGCCGGCGATCCGGCGCGGCCTCTGCGCCTTGCGCGCCAAAGCGGGATTGCGCCAGTCCCGGCTGCGCCCATAGCCCGCTCAGCGCCGCCACGACGCTCCAAACCCGTAACAGTCTCATGTCCGCGGCGCCGCCCACCCGATGTCGTCCCCGGGACAGATTAGCCGCAGCGAATCAGATCCGGTGCTTTTTCTTGCGCGGCGGAATCGGCCGGACGCGGTCTGCGGGTCACGTTTTGGGGAAAACGCGCGCGCCATGCGCGATCCGGACACCACCTGTCCTCTTTCGGCACAACCTGGTGGCCAAACTGATGCTGAAAATCCACAGGTTAACCGATAATTAACGATGGACCTTGAAGCCGGGCCGCTGACTTGCTTTGATTGGGTCATGAGCACAACCCTGATCGAGGTTCGTCCCGCCAAGACTTCGGATGCGTCCGCGGTGGCGTCCACCCATGATGAAGCCTGGCGCTCCGCCTATCAGGGGCTGATCCCCGGCGCGGAGCTGGAAAAGCTGATCAACCGCCGCGGTCCGCAGTGGTGGGACTCGGCGATCCGCAAGGGCAGCCGCGTCAGCGTGCTGTGCTTCGGCGACAAGGTCGCCGGCTATGCCAATTACGGTCGCAACCGCGCCCGCAGTCTGCATTTCGAAGGCGAGATCTACGAGCTTTACCTGCGTCCGGAATTCCAGGGCCTCGGCTTCGGTCGCCGCCTGTTCACCGCCGCCAAGCGCGACCTGGTGCAGAGCGGCCTCAAGACCATGGTGATCTGGGCGCTGTCGGACAACGAAGCCGCCACCGAATTCTACCGCGCTCTCGGCGGCCGCATGGTAGCCCGCTCCTCCGAGCGTTTCGGCGCCAAATCCCTCGACAAGGTCGCCTTCGCCTGGACCAACTAAGCTCTTCACCGGGCTCGGCATTCGTGGCAATGCAGGCGTTGAATCCGGGCGCCCGCTCGGCTAGGCCTGTCGCAACTTTTCTTACATTGTCTGGAGCTTCCCATGCGCATTGACGCAATCAAGCTTGGCGTCAACCCGCCCCATGACGTCAACGTCGTCATCGAGGTGCCGGTCGGCGGCGAGCCCATCAAATACGAGATGGACAAGGACTCCGGGGCGCTGATGGTCGACCGCTTCCTCTACACGCCGATGCGCTATCCCGGCAATTACGGCTTCATTCCGCACACCTTGTCCGGCGACGGCGATCCCTGCGACGTGCTGGTGGCCAATACCCGCGCCATCGTCCCCGGCGCGGTGATGAGCGTGCGCCCGGTCGGCGTGCTCCTGATGGAGGACGAGGCCGGCCTCGACGAGAAGATCATCGCGGTGCCGTCGTCAAAGCTGACGCAGCGCTACGACAAGGTGAAGAACTACAGCGACCTGCCGGACATCACGCTGCAGCAGATCCAGCACTTCTTCGAGCACTACAAGGACCTCGAGCCCGGCAAGTGGGTCAAGGTGGTGCGCTGGGGCAGCGCCGAGGATGCCCACAAGCTGATCCTCGAAGGTGTCGAACGCGCCAAGGCCGCGAAGGCCTGATTCCGAGAAGTCATAGGTTGGGCAAAGTCATCGGATCGCGCGCAGCGCGGCCGATGGCGTGCCCACCACGCGAAGCGACCAGGCTGCTTTGAGGATACGAGTCCGTCTGCGTCTCGCAATGATCATGGAACATCGCTAGCCTGAGCGCGCACAACGCGAAATCGGGACCTGCGATGCTTCGTATTTTCAGGCTGCTCCGTACCGTTATTCTGGTCATCGTCGCTATCGTCGTTCTGCTCGCCGGCGTGCTGGCGTTCAATGCCTTCACCGTGACGTCGCGGCAGTTGCAGGTCGCGGCTGTCCCGCGCGTGGCGGTGGACGAGACGGCCGCGGCATCACGGCTGGCCGAAGCGATCCGCTTCCAGACCATTTCCAGCGCCGCCCATCCCGACCAGAACACCGAGGCGCTGCGCGCCATGCAGGCGCATATCGCCGCCAGCTTTCCGGCGTTTCACGCCGCGGCAAAGCGCGAGACCGTTGGCGGCCACAGCCTGCTCTACACCTGGCAGGGCTCCGATCCAGCGCTGAAGCCGGTCGCGCTGCTGGCGCATCAGGACGTGGTGCCGGTCGCGCCGGGCACCGAGAAGGACTGGCAGCATCCGCCGTTCCAGGGCGTGGTCGCCGACGGTTTTGTCTGGGGCCGCGGCTCGTGGGACGACAAGGGCAACCTGTATTCGATCATGGAGGCCGCAGAACTGCTGGCGCGGCAGGGCTTTCGCCCGAAGCGGACCATCTACTTCGCCTTCGGCCATGACGAGGAGGTGGCCGGCCAGCGCGGCGCCACCGCCATCGCCGCTTTGCTGGCATCGCGCAATGTACGGCTTGAGTTCGTGCTCGACGAGGGACTGCTGATCACCGAAGGCATTCTCAAGGGCATCGACCGGCCGCTGGCGCTGATCGGCGTCGCCGAGAAGGGCTACGCCACGCTGACGCTGACCGCGCACGCAACCCCCGGCCATTCCTCGATGCCGCCGCGTGACACCGCGATCGGCCTGCTCAGCGCCGCTCTGGTGCAGCTCGAGACCCACCGCCTGCCGATGCGCATCAACAGCACCGTTGCCGCGATGCTGGCCGCCGTGGCGCCGGAAATGCGCGGCATGGATCGTGTGGTGTTGTCGAACCTGTGGCTGCTGAAGCCGCTGCTGCTGCGCGAATTCGAGAAGAGCGGGCCCAGCGAGGCCAATGTCCGCACCACCACCGCGCTGACCATCTTCAAGGCCGGCGAGCAGGACAACGTACTGCCGGGCAATGCCGAGGCCACGGTGAATTTCCGCCTGCTGCCCGGCGACACCCAGGCCAGCGTCACCGAGCATGTCCGCCGCACGATCGACAATGAGCGCATCGCGATCGCGCCGTATCCCGGCAATACCGATCCGCCGCCGGTCACCGCCGCGGACGGGCCATCCTATACGGCGCTGAACCGCACCATCCGCGAGGTCTTTCCCGACGTCCTCGTCGCGCCCGGCCTGATGGTCGCCGCCACCGACTCGCGGCATTATGCCGGCATCGCCGACAACATCTTCCGCTTCTCGCCGGTGCGCGCCACCTCGGAAGATCTCAAGCGCTTCCACGGCACCAACGAACGCCTCAGCGTCGACAATTACGGCGACATGATCCGGTTCTATCGACGACTGATCGAGAACACGGCGGAATAGTCGAGCAAAAGCGTGGCAGCGCAGTTTGCTGTCGTCACCCGGCTTGACCGGGTGACCCAGTAAACGACGCCCCTTCGGCTGAATTGCTACCGTCGCGGAATACTGGGTCGCCCGGTCCTGGCGCGCAATTGCGCGCAGGCCGGGCGATGACAGTTGCATGTGAGGCGCTGCCGAACTACATCGCCGCCGGCCGGATCATGAAGCCGTCGAAGAACGCCGCAAGCGCCGCATGACCATCGAGCGGAAGCACGTGAGCGACATACTGGTCGGGCCGGACCACGACGATGCAGCCGTGCTTGCGATCGATGCCGCGCATGGCGAAAATGTCGTTGCCGCCCTTCAGGTCGGCGCTGAACATCTTCTCGTAGTCGCACAGTCCGTAGCACCCCTTGCGGGGCAGCAGCAGCGGCGGCATGGCCTCGATGGCGATGTCGCGATGATCCTGCTGAAACACCGCGCGGACATCGATCACCGAATCGATGTCGTCGCCCTTCGGCGTATATTTCTTCACCGGCGACTCCGCGGCCTCGGCAAGAAAGCGGCACAGGCTGCCGATGCCGGAATCCGGCGCGGCTGGATCGTCGGCGCCGGCGAACGCAAAGATGCGCCAGCGGCCGTCGGCCTTCACCGTATGACCGAGCTGCATCGGCCGGGCGTCGGCGACACGGATCACCGGCGCGGAATGAAAGCGCATGCCGATCGAAAGCCCCGCCGCCAGATGCTGATGGGTGGCTGCACCGGTCAGCAACGACGGGGTGTAGCGAGCCGCCGTGCCCGCGGTGTAGCGACCGTGCCTGACGAAATAATCCTGGGTCTTGGCCGCGTCGAAGCCCTTGCTCGACGCCAGCATCGCGGCCCATTCGCGATCGAACTCGATCAGCTCCCGGGCGATGGCCTGGCGCTCCGCCGAGTAGCTGTGCAGCAGATCAGGCGGACAGCGCTTGCGCAGCACCGCCGCCAGCTTCCAGCCGAGATTGAAGCCGTCCTGCATGGAGACGTTCATGCCCTGGCCGGCCTTGGGGCTATGCGTATGGCAGGCATCGCCGGCGATGAAGACGCGCGGCAACCGCCGCGCCGCGTCAGCTTCGGGCACGTCATCGAACTTGTCGCAGATGCGCTGGCCGATCTCGTAGACCGACCACCACGGCGCCTCTTTGACGTCGAGCGTATAGGGATGAAGAATGCGCCGCGCCGCCGCGACCAGATCGTCGGAGGTGATGTTGCGGTTCGACACCCGTTCGCCGGCGTCGAGCTTGTCCATCTCGATATAGAGGCGGAACAGGTAGCCGCCCTCGCGCGGAATGATGATGATGCTGCCGTGCGCGGCGGACTGGATCAGCGACTTGAAGCGGACATCCGGAAAATCGGTGACGGCCAGCACATCCATGACGCCCCAGGCATGATTGGCGGAGTCGCCGTGCAGCGTACGCCCGATCGACGTGCGCACGGCGCTGCGGGCGCCATCGCAGCCGACTACATAGCGCGCTTTGATGATTTCCGTCTGCGGCGCCTGGCCGGCCTCGCTGTGCTCAAGTCTTGCGGTGACAGTGTAGGGATCGTGATCGCCGGCGCTCTCGGGCGCGATCTGGAGATCGATCAGGCGCCGGCCGTAATAGGGCGCGAGCCGCGCCGGCGAGCTGCTGAGGACATCGAGATAAAAGTCATGCACCCGCGCCTGATTGAGCACGACATGGGGAAATTCCGACAGCCCGTCTTCGGTGTCCTGCACCCGTCCGCTGCGCACGATGTTGTCAGGCTGCGCCGCGTCCGGCTTCCAGAAGGTCGTCTCGTTGATCCAGCAGGCTTCCTTGAGCACGCGCTCGCTGAAGCCGAAGGCCTCGAACATCTCCATGGTGCGGCAGGCGATGCCGTCGGCCTGGCCGAGCCGCATGGGCCCCTGCTTCTGCTCGACGATGCACGTCGTGATGTCGGGAAAGGCGGACAATTGCGCGGCCAGCGTCAGCCCGGCCGGACCGCTGCCGACGATCAGCACGTCGACCTCGTCCGGCAGCGGGCCAGGCGATCCCGGTGCGGGAGTCCGTTGCGCTGGGTCGGCGATCCCGGGATCGCCGGGCTCGAATCCATTGAGGTGAAACTGCACGAAACCTCCCTTTCGAGCCGGCGATCCAGTCCGGCCGCGAGGGGCCGGCAGTGACCGCCAGTTCAAGTCTGGCCCGCTTCGGCGGGTCTTTGCCACGATGGCTGCAGCGGGCGATGCGTCTATGATCAACGGCAGCCTTAATATTGATAAGTATGCTGATCATCAGTATACTTGTCAACATCGCGCCGCCAAGGGATCCCATGACCGACAACAATGACAAGCCTGGCCATCTGGCGCGCCGCTTCCAGCAGATCGCGGTGGCGGTGTTTCATGCCGAGGTGGAGGGAGCCGGCTTCGATCTCACGCCGGTTCAGTACGCGGCACTGACCACCATCGCGGCGCATCCCGGAATCGATCAGGCGACCCTCGCCGGAGCCATCGCCTATGACCGGACCACCATTACCGGCGTGGTCGACCGTCTGGCGCAAAAGGAGCTGCTGCTGCGCCAGGCCAACGACAGGGACCGTCGCGTCCGCGAATTGCAGATCACCGAACAAGGCCGGCGTGTTCTCGACGGCATCGAGCCAGCAGTCCAGGCGGCGCAGCGCAGCATGCTGCGCGGCCTCACTGCAAATGAGGCCAGCCAATTAGTACGGCTGCTGCAAAAGGCGATCGCCGCCGGCAACGAACTCAGCCGCGCACCGATGCGGGATGCGGCGCCCGATGCAGCAAAGACGGAATAGCCCGCCGGTTACACCTTCGGCGCTGCGATCCCGTGAATCGCGCAGGCCGCACGCAGCGTGTTGACCAGCAGGCATGCCACCGTCATCTGGCCGACGCCGCCAGGCACCGGCGTGATCGCCCCGGCAACCTCCAGCGCCTCCTGAAAGGCGACGTCGCCGACCAGCCTGGTCTTGCCGTCGTCGCCGGCAATGCGGTTGATACCGACGTCAATCACCGTGGCGCCCGGCTTGATCCAGTCGCCGCGCACCATTTCCGGCCGGCCCACCGCGGCATAGACCAGATCGGCCTGCGCGCAGAGTTTTGCCAGATCGCGCGAGCGCGAATGCGCAATGGTCACCGTGGCGTTCTCGTTGAGCAGCAGCTGCACCAGCGGGCGGCCGACCAGATTGGAGCGGCCGATCACGATGGCATTCATGCCTTCCAGCGACGCATGCACCGTCTTGCTGAGGATGATGCACCCGAGCGGCGTGCACGGCGACAGCGCCGGAATGCCGCTTGCGAGCCGGCCGGCATTGACCGGATTGAGCCCGTCGACGTCCTTGGCGGGATCGATGGCGTTGATGACCGCCTCGGTATCGAGCCCCTTCGGCAACGGCAGCTGCACCAGGATGCCATGCACCGTCGTGTCGGCATTCAGCTTGGCCACCAGCGCCAGCAGCTCGGCCTGCGCCACATCGGCCGGCAGCCGGTGCTCGAACGACGCCATGCCGGCGGCCTGGGTCTGCTTGTGCTTGCTGCGCACATAGACTTCGGAGGCGGGGTCGGAGCCGACCAGCACCACCGCGAGGCCCGGCGTCACGTCGTGCTCGCTCTTGACCCGCGCCACTTCGGCGGCGACGCGGTCGCGCAGTTCGGCGGCAATGATCTTTCCATCGATGATGCGGGCGGTCATGATTCAGGTCCTGTCTGCGTCAGTCGGATTTGGCGGCAGTGAGGCTGCGCAGCAGTTCACCCAGTTTCTTGGGATCGCCGTCGACGGCGACCTGCTTGTGCCGCGACGTGGTGCCCGACAGCACCCGCACGTCGCGCTTCTTGACCCCGAGCGCTTTCGCCAGCAGCTCGGTCACCGCGCGGTTGGCCTCGCCGCCCTCGGCGATGGCGCGGACCCGCACCTTCACCACCGTGCGGCCGTCGGACAGCGTCTCGATGCCGTCGATGTCGTCACGGCCGCCGCGCGGCGTCACCCGCAGCGCGATGCTGATGCCGGCGGTGGAATAGCGCCACGGATCCACCGGACGGCGATCAGATCACGTTGGGATAGATGTAGTAGCTGATGACCCGCTGGATGAACATGATGATCAGGATCAGCACGATCGGCGAGATGTCGAGACCGCCGAGGCTGGGCAGCGAGCGGCGGATCGGCGCCAGCACCGGTTCGGTGATGCGGAACAGGAATTCCGCGATGGCGGCGACGAACTGGTTGCGGGTGTTGACGACGTTGAAGGCGATCAGCCAGGACAGGATCGCCGAGGCAATCAGCAGCCAGACATAAAGATCGAGGACGATCAGCACGATATCGAGAACGGCACGCATGGCGGGGGCTTGCTCGCGGGGTTACGTCGCGGATTCGACTGCCCCGTAAATATCGACTCACCCCCCTGCAAACAAGGGAACCCGACGCTGAAAACGCCGGCAAAGCCGCATTTCCGGTCGTTCTTGACTTGCCGTTAACAGGGATTGTAAATGGCGCCGATTGCTGACCGCGCCGCGCAAGCGGCGGTTCGCATCGGGGCCATAGCTCAGCTGGGAGAGCGCGTCGTTCGCAATGACGAGGTCGGCGGTTCGATCCCGCCTGGCTCCACCATCCTTCGCTCGCTTCGCGAGCTTCGGCTCGGCGAGCCGCACCGATCCATCGGGCGAAGCGAGCGAAGGATGTCACGCCGTAGCCCGAAGGGCGCAGGCGGACAGGAAATGTTCAGCCAAACTACCCCTTGCTTCGCAAGCTACGGCTCGGCAAGCCACGCCGGTCTATCGGGGCGAAGCAAGCGAAGGATGTCGCGCCGTAGCCCGAAGGGCGCAGGCGGACCGCTCGGCAACTGCCCTGCCAAACTCAGCTACTCCGCCGCCTCGCGCATGGCGTCCGGCGCCACCAGCGGCATCTGCGCCAGCCAGCCATCGAGAAAATGCTTCAGCCAGGCGCGCTCGGCGACGTCGTGCACCGCGCGATGCGCAAAATGATCGCGGCGCGGCCGCGCGCCCGGCAGCGCCAGCCGTTCGTGGCCGCGCGTGGTCCAGCGATGCATCATCGCGGTGGTCACGTCGGGATGAAACTGGAAGCCGAAGGAATGGCCGTAGCGCAGCGCCTCGACCGGGAAGTCGCTGCCCTCGGCGAGCAGCTCGGCACCCGCCGGCAGGCCAAAACCCTCGCGATGCCAGTGATAGACATGGTCCGGCCAGTCGGCGCAGACCGCGAGGCCCGCCGCGGTGGGGCGGATCGGATAGTAGCCGATCTGGGCGCGGCCCTGCGGGTGCGGCGCGACCGTGGCGCCGAGCTGGATCGCCAGCATCTGGGCGCCGAGGCAGATGCCGAGGAACGGGCGGTCTTCCTTCAGCGGCACGGAAATCCAGTCGATCTCCTGGCGGACGTAGTCATCGGGATCGTTGGCGCTCATCGGCCCGCCGAACATCACCGCGCCGGCGTAGTCATCGAGGGTTTCCGGCAGCGGATCGCCGAAACGGGGGCGGCGGATATCGAGCGGATGGCCGAGCAGCCGCAGCGCATTGCCGACCCGGCCGGGGGTGGAGCTCTCCTGGTGCAGGATGATCAGCACCGGACGCGGATCTGCGGGCGCGGCACCGATCAGCGGGCAGGCTGGACCGGCGGGCATGAGCAGCGGTGCCCCCAGCCCGGACAGGCGCGACACCGTCCCGGCGTCGATGGCTGCCATCTCAGCGATCAGGTGAATCTGTTCGTCTTGCTGCCTCATGTGGATGGAATCGTACCTTGCACAGAGTTAACCAGATCTGAATGCAAGCAAATGATGGGCCAAATGAGGCCCGCAGATCAGGTCCGGCGCAACTGCATCCGGGCCACCACGCCGGCCACGAAACCGCGCGGGAACAGGCGCAATAGCAATGGGATCGTCTTGATGCCGAGGCCGGGCAGCACCACCCGCTTGTTGGCCATCAGGCCGCGGTAGCCGGCCAGCGCGACCTTGGCGGGCGACACGTTCAGGATCGCCGAATCGAGACCGGGCTCGAAGCCGGCGCGAAGCTGGAATTCCGATGGCACCGGCCCCGGGCACAGTGCGGTGACGCGCACGCCTTTCGGGCCGAGTTCCTGGTGCAGCGCCTCGGTGAAGGACAGCACATAGGCCTTGCTCGCATAATAAACCGCCATGCCGGGACCCGGCAGGAAGCCGGCGATCGAGCCGACATTCAGGATGCCACCGCCGGTGCGGATGACACTCTCGGAAAACCGCAGCGACAGTTCGGTCAGCGCGCGGACATTGACGTCGAGAATGCCGAGTTGCTGGACCCGATCCATCTCGACCGCCTTGCCGAACATGCCGAAGCCGGCATTGTTGACGACGAACTCCACCTCGACATCGGCGGCAGCCAGCGCCGCGGCGATGCAGTCGCCGGCATCGCGCGCCTCGAGGTCGCAGGGGATGATGATCGGCGCGGCGCCGCCGGCGACCGTGATCTCGGCGGCGAGCGCCGCAAGCCGGTCGGCCCGACGCGCCACCAGCGCCACACGGTGATCGTTGGCCGCGAATACCTTCGCCAGCTCAGCGCCAATGCCGGCCGACGCACCGGTAATCAACGTCACGCGTTCAGTCACTATGCGATGCTCTTGATGAGTTTACACGACGGGGCGGACGATGAAAGGCTGCAGCATAGGCATTAATGGGGATACCCGGCCGCCGCAAGTCCGAATGATTATTCAAATACCTTCAAGGAACCTGCGTATAATGCCATGTTGCCGGTGAGAAGTACCAGCCTCATTACAGTTTGTTTATGTTCGCCGGCGCGACAGTCGGCCTATCGGGATCAAGTGGTAGCGTCGGATTCAACCGCGTCGCCGGCGACGCGGCGCTTCAGGTTGATGCGATCCCGTGATGACACCGCGAGCAGATCCGCGGCGCGCCACACCACGTTCTCCTCGAACTCGCTGACGCGACCGTCCACATAGACCAGCTCCCACATCATCTCGATGATGCGGAGCCGGCCCTCCTCATTGACCGAGCGCATGATGACGCTGGTGAAGTGATAGAGATCGACCGCCTCGCCCTCCTCCAGTGTTGCAGCGGCGATCAGCCGGTCCGCGGTGCCGGGATCGAGCCCGAAGCGCGTCTCGATCAGGCTGTGCAGCTTGCTCTTCTCGATGGCCGACGGTTCGCCATCCAGCGATATCACGTGGATGAGCAGCGCCGTCGCCGCGAGGCGATAGCCGGTATCGTCGAATGCCTGGTTTTCCTGCGCCTGGGGGGAAACCACGTCGGCGATGAATTGGCGCAATGTTTCCAGCATCAAGTCCTGCTTCCCGTCCAGAAATGAAGATCTCGATCGATTGATTTCGGGCCTCGCATCGGGGAATGCAAGCCTTGCACACGTCGCAATTGCCGCAGCGGCATTAAAGTTCCGCAAGGTTACGGGATTTCATAGACCATGATCTTGTCGGTGATGCCGCGCAGCGCCGCGTGCTTCTCGATCGGCGTGATCGCGGCCTGCTGCAGGATCGCCTCCACCGCATCGGCCGCCATCACCGGGCCGGTGACGTGGATGGCCTGCGACGTCGACAGGCCCTGGACGCGCGCGGCAATGTTGACGGTCTGGCCGAAGTAGTCCTGCCGCTCGTTGAGCATCACGGCCAGGCACGGACCTTCGTGGATGCCGATCTTCACCACCAGATCGCGGGTGCCGCGCTGCTCGTTGAGCCTGTCCATTGCCGTGCGCATGCGCAACGCGGCAGCGATCGCCTGTTCCGGCCGCACAAAGGTGGCCATCACCGCATCGCCGATGGTCTTCACCACCGCGCCGGCCTCCGAAGAAATGATCTCCAGCAGCGCATGGAAATGCGCGCGCACCAGGTCGAAGGCGGCGAGGTCGCCGACCCGCTCGTACAGCGCCGTGGAGCCCTTGAGGTCGGTGAACAGGAAGGTCAGCGAGGTGATCTTCAGCCGCTGGTCGATCGAGAGATTGTCGGCCTTGTAGATGTCGCGGAATGTCTGGTTGCTCAGAATCCGCTTGGCGGTGACGAACGGCTTGCGCTTGCCGATCAGGTGATGAAGCCCTTCGGCGGCGACGAATACCGACGGCAGCACCCGCACATCGGTCTGGTTGTCGAGCGACAGCCGCAGCGGCCCCGGCCGCAGCGTGATGGTGCCGGTCGGCGCATGCAGGCGGTTGTAGACCAGCGACAGCTGCTGGCGCTCTCTGGTCGGCTCGCCCTGGACGTCGATGAACTGCGCCGTGTGGGTCACCGGCTCGAACACGATGACGAACTCCGCTGGCAATTGCAGCGACATGACAGCCTTTTCATGCGCCGGCAATTCCATCGCATCGAGCGTCACCTCGTCGGTGAGCGAGGTGAACGACTCGCGATTGAGATCGACGCCGGAGCTCCAGAACACCTGCTTGAAATATTCCCACAGTGGCAGCGTGCTGGGATCGTGCGCGGCGATGCGCCGGACCCGCGGCGCGACCGTGAAGGCGACTTCGACCTGCTCGTCCACCGACGCCTCGTAGCCGCAGGCGCACAGCCCGCACTGATAGTCGTCATGGCGCAGCGATTTCAGCGTGCTGTGGGCGTCGAGCACCCCGCTGCAGCCCGGACACAGCACGTTCCACGTCAGATCGAACAGGCCGAGCCGCGACGCGTGCAGGAAACCGGAGATCGCCCGCTCCTCGTTCACGCCATGGGTCGCGGCGAAGTCGAGCACGTTGACGCGATTGAGCTGGTGATCCTCGCCCTCTGCAATCAGCCGCTCGATCGCCTCGGCGACCGCCGGGTCGCTAGCCTGCCGCAACGTGGAATACTGTGCCTGAAGATCGCTCATACGATCAATTTACGGGAAATCCGCGACGCGTCCAAGACAACGAAACGTGCAGTTCAGCGCCGTTCGATCCGGAACCTGGGCGAGCGGTCCGGCTGCGTGGTGACGATGCCGATCGGCATCACCGGCTCCTGGTCCTGCAGCGTCACGCGAAAGCTACCGACGATCTTCGCCAGCGCCAGCGTCGCCTCGACCAGCGCGAAATGCGCGCCGATGCACACCCGCGCGCCAACGCCGAACGGCAGATAGGCAAAACGGTCCGGCGGCACCGCGCCGGGCAGGAAACGGGCGGGCATGAAGGCCTCGGGATCGCGCCACAGTTTCTCGTGCCGGTGCAGCAGCCACGGCGCGATCAGGATCACGTCGTTGCGCGCCACGTCATGCTCGCCGAGCCGGTCCGGTCCCGCGGCCGCGCGCGCGATCAGGAACGCCGGCGGATACAGCCGCATGGTCTCGTCGATCACCGCGCGGGTGAACGGCAGTTTTTCGGCGTCGAGCGCGCCATGCGCGGCGGCCTGCGCCTCCCCGGCGAGCCGCTGTTGCGTCGCCGGATCGAGTGCCAGCAGATACAGCGCCCAGAACAGCGCGGTCGCCGTGGTCTCGTGGCCGGCGAGGATCATCGTCGCCACCTGGTCGCCGAGTTGTGCATCGGAGAATGCTGCACCGGTTTCCGGATCGCGCGCCGCCACCATCAGATCGAACAGGTCGCGCGGCGGCGCGCCCTCGTTCTTGCCGGCGGCACGCCGCGCCGCGATCAGTTCCGCCACGAAGGCGGTCCAGCGCTTGCGAAACCGGTTGCGCGCAAAATCCTGTGGCGTCGGCCAGGACAGCGGCAGCAGCAGGTCGAAGAAATGCGGCCGCGCCAGCTTGCTGCCGTATTCCAGCACGAAGCCGCGCAGCGCCGGGCCGCGCTCGCCCATGTCGAACGAGAACATCGTGCGGCCGGCAATCTCCAGCGTCATGCGCTGCATGATCTCGCGCAGGTCGACCGGACCGCCGCGCACCGCGTCGAGTTCGTCGAGGGTCTCGTCCACCGCCGAGATCATGTGCGGCACAAGCGTGCTCACCGCGCGCGGCGTGAAGGCCGGCGCCAGCGTGCGACGCTGATGCTTCCAGGCGCGGCCTTCGGCCAGCAGCAGACCCTCGCCCAGCATCGGCCTGAGCACGCGGATGCCGGCGGCGGTGCGGGTGTAGTTCTCGTAATTGTCCACCAGCACATGGCGGATGGTGTCGGGCGTGTTCAGGATGAAGGAGGCATGGCCGAAGAAGCGGCCCTTGATGATGTCCTCTTCATAGGCGCGCTGGCCCCAGGTACCGATGGCGCTCTTGCGCATCGCCGCCATCCGCCCGAACGGCCCCATCGTCGACGACGCCCGCGGCGGCGACGGCGGCACCAAGGGCGCGCGGGACACAGACAGATCGAAGGTTTCGGCGATGCTCATAGTGGCCTCGCGGTTGGGATCACCGTGGCGACGTTATCCCGGCCAGTGGAACCGTCAATCCGGGCGCCATGAAGGCGCCCGCCGCTCAGTAGGTCAGCTCCGCCACCGTGATGCGGTTCTCGGCCGCCGGCCAGGCGCGGGCGACGATGCGTTCCTCGTTGAACAGCGCCGGTACCGCACGGCCGACATCGGCCGCCGCAAGCCGCAGCGTGGCTGACGTATCGGTCGGCACGCCGGGCTTCACATCGGCGGGCTCGCGGCCGTCGAACAGCACCACGTCGCGCGGCAGACCTAAATAGCCGCGCGCCCGCGACAGGATGATCACCGCGCCCGCGCCGGCATCGGCGGCGCCCAATGGACGCGCGGCGCGCAGATGCACCACGTCCGAAGAGCGCGGAAACGGCGAGCGGTAATAATGGGTGACCGGCGCGCCCGCCTGGGTCAGCACGATTTCCAATGGCCAGTTCGGCTCGACCTGCGCCGGTCCCCAGCGCCCGTCCGCCGCCGTCCGCGTGCTGTAGACTGCGGCGCCGATGCGCTCGCCGGAATCCGGCGCCACGCGAAACACCTCGACAGAGGCATCGGCCACCGGCCGGTTGGTCGGCACGCCACCGGGCGTGCCGGTCACCAGCCCGCTCAGCTTCACCTGTGCTTCGGGAACGATGGCGATCCGCTCCGGCTCGCGGCCGGCGATGAACTTGTAGATCTCGCGGAAGGCGCGCGGATGATAGGCGGTCTCGCGATGGTCGACAGTGCCGAGCACCAGATTGGTGGCTCCGCGCAGCTCCGGCCCTTCGGCGGTGACGCCGGTGGCCACGCCGGGCTTGCCGATAAAGCGGCCGTCCGGCTGCGCGTATTTGTCCATGCCATCGCTGCGCAGGGTCAGGAACGCCGTGCCCTCGGTCACTTCCGGCCCGTCGCTGCTGCCGTTGAGGCCGCGCAGGAACGGCCCGCTGCCGTTGAACTCGAGGCCGGGCGTTTCCTCCCAGGTATGGATGCCATGATTGGGCGTGCCGCACAGCACGGCGTGACTGACATCCTTGCCGCCGCCGTTCTTGATGTAATTGCGCAGCGCATTGCCGCCGCGTGAATTGCCCACCAGTGCGACGCGGCTGGCGCCGGTGTGCTGCTTCAGGCGGGCCACTGCTTCGCCGAGTTCGCGACGCGCGTCCTCGGTTGAGGAGCGGTACTGCTGCGGCACGGCATCGTCATTGCGCGCCAGCGGATCGGTAAAATTCAGCGCCATCAGGCGATCGCGTGCGACGCCGTTGGATTCCATCCGCCACAGCGTGGTGATCCACAAGGCAGCGTGGTCGCCATTGCCATGGACAAACAGGATCGGCGGTACATCGGTGACGGCAGGCGCAACACCGGGCGTTTGTGCCGCGGCGCGAAAACTGACCGCGCTGGCGAACGGCAGTACAGCCGCACCTTTAAGGATCGCGCGTCGCGATGGCTGCATGGTCGAGACTCCCCTTTGCGCGCTGACGGCGCTTGATCGCCGTGATAGCGGACCAGGCACTGGACAGGCAACGCGTTTCACAGGCATCAACCTGTATCGGCCCTCGCAGAATCAGATCTGCGTCGGCCGCAGCGATCCCTAACCGCTGCCGACGACGGGACGATGATGACCGACGCACCGAAATCCAGCCTGTTCCCTGCCGACGGCGTTGCCGCGCCGCTGCGTTTTCCGGTGTTCCGGCGGATCTGGCTGGCCAGCCTGCTGTCCAATCTCGGCCTGATGATTCAAAGCGTCGGCGCCGCCTGGGCGATGACCCAGATGACCTCCTCCGCCGACAAGGTGGCCTTGGTGCAGACCGCCTTGATGCTGCCGATCATGCTGATCTCGATGCCGGCCGGCGCCGTCGCCGACATGTATGACCGCCGCGTCGTGTCGCTGGTCTCGCTGGTGCTTTCTCTGGTCGGCGCATCGGCCCTGACGGCGCTGACCTGGCTCGGGCTGGTGACGCCCAATATCCTGCTGGCGTTCTGCTTTATCATCGGCAGCGGCATGGCGCTGTTCGGCCCGGCCTGGCAATCCTCGGTCAGCGAGCAGGTGCCGCCGGAGGCGCTGCCCTCGGCGGTGGCGCTGAACGGCATCAGCTACAACATCGCACGCAGCTTCGGCCCGGCGATCGGCGGCATTGTGGTGGCCAGCGCCGGCGCGGTGGCGGCCTTTGCCTGCAATGCGGTGCTCTACGTGCCTCTGCTGGTAATGCTGCTGATCTGGCGCCGCAACGTCGAGGTGTCGCGGCTGCCGCGCGAACAGCTCAGCCGCGCCATCGTCTCCGGCGTGCGCTACATCCTGAATTCGCCGTCGATCCGCGTCGTGCTGGTGCGTACCTTGATCACCGGCATCTGCGGCGGCTCGGTGTCGGCACTGATGCCGCTGGTGGCGCGCGACCTGCTGCATGGCGGCGCGCAGACCTACGGCATCATGCTCGGCGCCTTCGGCATGGGCGCGGTGATCGGCGCGCTGAACATCGGCCACGCCCGCAAACACCTCAGCGGCGAGGCCTCGATCCGGATCTGCGCGCTGATCATGGGCGCGGCCATCGCGGTGATTGCCGTCAGCTCGGAGCCAGTGCTGACCGCCGCGGCTTTGGTGGTCGCGGGCGCGGTATGGATGCTGGCGGTGGCGCTGTTCAACATCGGCGTACAGCTGTCGGCGCCGCGCTGGGTGGCCGGCCGGTCGCTGGCCGCGTTCCAGGCGGCGATCGCCGGCGGCATCGCCATCGGCAGCTGGGGCTGGGGCTATCTCACCGACCACGTCGGCGTCGAACTGGCCTTGCTGACATCGGCGGCGGCAATGTTCGCCTCGCCGCTGTTCGGGCTGTGGCTCCGGATGCCGCCGATCGGCGCCCGCGTCGAGGATGCCGCTTCGCTCGACGACCCCGAGGTGCGGCTGGCCCTGACCGGGCGCAGCGGCCCGCTGGTGGTGGAGATCGAATACCGCGTCGACCAGGAGGAGGCCCGCGCCTTCCACGGCGTGATGCAGGACGTCCAGCTCAGCCGCCAGCGCAACGGCGCCTATGGCTGGTCGATCGCCCGCGACATCGCCGATCCCGAATTATGGACCGAGCGCTATCACTGCCCGACCTGGCTGGACTACCTGCGCCAGCGCAACCGTTCGACGCAGTCGGAACGCGCCCTGCACGAGCACGCCATGGCCTTCCACCGCGGTCCCGATCCGGTCCGGGTGCGCCGCATGCTGGAGCGGCCGTTCGGATCGGTGCGCTGGAAGGACGACACGCCGGACGTCGCCGTCAATGACGTGCTACCGGTCTCGACCCCGGCCGGCAGCAGCGGCTGAACGCGGCAGCGGCGCGGACGATCAGCGGCCGTTATCGGTCAGCACCTTGAGGCAGGCCTTGCTCAGTTTGGCGCGGTTTTCCTGCAGGCAGGCCAGCACGACCATGTCGCCATCGTTCATTTTGGCCCGGCAGAACCGCGACACGTCGCGCGCGCAGGCTGAATTTGTATCCGTGGTCTGCGCGCTGGCCGGCACGGCGAACAGCAGCAGGGGCACCAGCAATAATCGCTTCATGGCATCGATCCATCCGGTTCTCAATTTCTGCATAGTTGCGCGGCTGGCCCGGCGCGCCAACTTTTAAATGGCGGCGCAGCGGCGGACCCGACATGATTAATGTTTGGTTGACCATATCCGCTTAACCTGAACTATCGCGCGCAACGACACGCCTTGGCGATGCGTTGCTGCTGCAGTCGCGCGTTGCGATGATTCAGGGCCAGGACATGCAGAAGATTTCAACGATCATGGCCGTCGCTTTGCTGGCGAGCGGCGCAGCATTCGGCCAGACGGCTGCGCCCGCGCCAGCCCCGGCGCAATCCGCCACGACCGGTGCCGCGCCGTCGCTGACCGACGTGGTTCGCAAGGTGCTGATCACCTCCGACATGCGCGCCGCAGCGGCGATGGGCAGCTCCAGCCTGCCAACCTTCGACGAAGGCACCGCCCGGCGCATCGGCGACGCCATCCAGTCCTATTCGGATCTTGCCGCCAAACGCGGCTGGCCGACGATTCCCGCGGACGCCAAATTCGCCGTCGGCGTGGCAGGCGCCCACGACAATCTGCTGCGCCAGCGCCTGATCGTCAGCGGCGATCTCGCCGCCGACAAGGCCAGCGGCGCCTTCGACGAGACGCTGGCGGAAGGCCTGAAGCATTTCCAGACCCGCCACGGCCTGGTCACGACCGGCAATGTCGGACCGCGCACGCTCGCGGCGCTGAACGTCCCCGTGCAGAAGCGCATCCAGCAACTGGAGGCCTCGCGCGAGCGCATCAAGCAGATGGGCTTCGGCTTCGGCCCGCGCTACGTGGTGGTCAACATTCCCGCCGCCTATGCGGAAGCGGTCGAGAACAACGTCGTGGTGAAGCGCTATCGCGTCATCGTCGGCAAGACCGAGAAGCCGTCGCCGACGCTGATCGCCGAGATCAGCAACGTCAACCTCAACCCGACCTGGACCGTGCCGTCCTCGATCACCAGGAACGAGATCGCCGCGCACATGCGCAAGGATCCGACCTATCTCGCCCGCATGCACATGCAATTGCTGGACAGCAAGGAGGCGGTAATCGATCCGGCCACGGTGGACTGGTCGCAGGCGCCGAACTTCACCGTGCGGCAGGTGCAGGGCGAATGGAACGCGCTCGGCCAGGTGCGCATCGACATGCCGAACAACTACGCCGTCTACATGCACGACACCAACCAGAAGCACCTGTTCCAGGACGACTACCGTTTCGACTCGCACGGCTGCGCGCGCATCGAGAACGTCCGCGATCTCGCGGCCTGGGTGCTGAAGGACATGCCGAAGTGGGATCGCGCCGCCATCGACGCGAAGATCGCCACCGGCGAGCGTGAGACCATCAAGTTGCCGAGCAAGGTGCCGGTGGCCTGGACCTATCTGACCGGCTGGATGACGTCGGACAACACCGTCAATTTCCGCAACGACATCTACGATCAGGATTCCCAGCTGGTGGAAGCCACCGCGGACGTGACATCGTTCTTCCAGCAGGCCAGCGAGCGTTCGGCGAAGTAAGCGATCGGCATCGCCCTTCTATCCCTCCCCTCAAGTGCAGCGAAGCTGCGCGCAGGTGGTGGGGGGGGGGTGGCCCGCCGTAGGCCGGTCGTTGGGGGGTGGTGCAACATGCGCTACGTCACGTGGCGCGCTCCCACCCCGACCTCCACTCCCGACGATGCAATGCATCGTCGTTCGCTCGGCCGCCCCACCCCACGTCGCTGCGCTCCGGGGGAGGGAGGCCATAAGCGCTCGCACGTCACATAACTAGGCCGCGCGGACCGTGGCCAGGAAGTCGCCGACCTCGGTCTGCAGCGACTTGGCCTGCTCGGCCAGCCGGTCTGCCTCGCCGAGCAGGTCGGCGGCCGCGCCGCCGGCGATTTCCACCGCCTCGCTGACGCCATTGATGTTCTCCGAAACGTTGCGGGCGGAATCCGCTGCCTCCTGGACGTTGCGGGTGATCTCCTGGGTCGCCGCGCCCTGCTGCTCCATCGCCGAGGCGATGGTGGTGGAGATCTCGTTGACCTCGACGATGGTCGTGGAGATGCGCTTGATCGCCGCCACCGCGTCGGCGGTCTCGGCCTGGATGGCCTCGATCTGGGCGCGGATGTCGTCGGTGGCCTGCGAGGTCTGCGTCGCCAGCGACTTGACCTCGGAGGCGACCACCGCGAAGCCGCGGCCGGCGTCGCCGGCGCGCGCCGCCTCGATGGTGGCATTCAGCGCCAGGAGGTTGGTCTGGCTCGCGATCTGGGTGATGAAGGCGACCACCTCGCCGATTTTTTGCGCGGCATCGGCCAGGCCGGCGATGCTGGCATTGGTCTTTTCGCTTTCCTCATTGGCCTTGCGGGCGACCAGCGAGGCCTGCGTCACCTGGCGGCCGATCTCGCCGATCGACGCCGCCAGCTCTTCCGAGGCCGCCGCCACGGTCTGTACGTTGACGGTGGATTCCTCGGCGCCCGCGGCCACCGCGCCGGCGCGCTGCTGGGTGCTCTCGGCATTGCGCGACATCGCCTTGGCGGTGCTCTGCATGGCGGCGGCGGCGCCCGACACGGCGCCGACGATGCCGCCGATGCGCGCCTCGAAGCCGTCGGCGATCTCGCGCATCGCCTGCTTCTTCTCCTCCTCAGCGCGGGCGCCGAGCTTCTTCTGTTCGGCCTGCAGCGCCTGCATCTCCACGGCGTTGCTCTTGAACACCTGCACCGCCTTGGCCATCTCGCCGATCTCGTCGGCGCGGCCGGCCTCGTCGACCTCGACCGCGAGGTCGCCGCCGACCAGCCGGACCATCTTGTCGCGCAGCCCCGACAGCGCCCGGGTGATGTTGGCGCTGAGCAGCAGGATCAGGCCGCCGGTGATCAGCAGCAGCACCAGCCCGTAGCCGGCCAGCCGCCAGACCACGGCCATGAAGTCGGCCTCGAGATCGTCGGTCCACACCCCGGCGGTGATCAGCAGTTTCCACGGCGCGAACTTCTTGACGTAGGTCATCTTCGGCAAGGCCTCGGTCTGGCCCGGCTTCGGATAGTCGTAGGCGGCGAGACCCTCCTCGCTGTTCTTGACGGCGGCGGCGTTGACTTCCGAGATGTAGCGGCCGTCCGGCATGGTATTGCCGCGCGTGCCTTCGATCTTCGGCACCGCGGCGTTCATGAACCAGATGCCGTCATAGCCGACGATGCCGACATAGGCGCGATGGTCGTCGAACCACATGCCGCGACCGACGTCCTTGTAGCGGGCCATCGCCTCGTCGAGGGTCAGCTTGCCCGCCTTGACCTGGGCATCCAGTGCCTGCGCCTGCTCCGCCGCGATCTCCACCACCGCGCGCAGCTTGGCGATGCGGTCCTGCAGCATGCGCTGGTGCAGGATCGAGGTCGACGCCCAGATCGCCCCCGCCAGCGACAGGCCGGTGAGGCCGAGCACCAGCAGGAGCTTGGTGCGGATACGGATATTGTTGATGAAGCCCATGGTGATCCCCGGCAGTGCAGACGCTGCCGGCCACCTTTCACCATCGAAGCGAAGATAGCGTTAAGCCGCGCGCCGCCGCTGCGGCGTCCCGATGGCCGCAAAGCCCGCTTCGCCGGTCAGACAGCCAGACGCTCGCGTTCTCGCGGCGCGATGCGCCCGAGGGATGCTGCAGTCCTCCCCTCCAGACATGAGGGGAGCGGCGCGCCGACAGGCGCAAGAAGGTGGTTGGGGCGATCCGCCGCGCCGTCGCAACGGCGAAGCGGGTCGCGGCGCCTGTGG
>DATCUS010000343.1:0-7388 GCA_036561845.1 Tardiphaga sp.
TGGCGCGAGGATCGCCGGCATGGCCGGCAGGCCGAAGCCCGGCGCGTTCTCGCGCATCTCTGCGGGTGTCAGCGCGACGTCGTCGCTCTTCAGCAGCCCGTTCATGGTGGCGAGATCGAGCGCCAGCGCCGCGATGGTCACGGCCGCGACGCCGCGGAAGATGAAGCGCAGCATGGCCTCGTCGGGATTGTCGCCGAGCCAGGCGTGGAAGCGTTGCTGCAGGGAGGAGGGCGCGGCTGCCATGGCGGGTTACTTCGGGCCGCGGGCCGACGACAGCGGCGTGACGTTTTCGTCACTCGCCGCCGCGGGCGTTGCTGTCTCATCCGGTGCGATTTCGCCGGGCACCGCGCGCCGCGCGGTCTCGATCTCGCGCGCCATCTGCAGCGCGGCCAGCAATTCCCCCGCGGTCATGGTCGAGGCGCTGGCCACCGGCAGGCCTTCACGGCGGATCGCGGCATGCACCACGCAAAGGATCAGCACCAGCACGGCAGGCATCAGGTCGATGGAGATGGCGCCGGCCCAGCTCGGGATGAAATCGCCGGCATAGCGCAGCACGGCTTCGGCCGGCGACATGGCCTGGAAGCGGCCGGGCTCGACCCGCGGCGTCTGCAGGATCTTGTCGGCAGCATCAGACAGCGACGCCGCCTGCGCGGCGATGGAGCCCTCGACCTTGCTGACCACCGCGGTCTGCCGGTCGGCGAGATCGCCGCTGCGGCCGCCCGCCGCCGGCGCGATGAAACCCGAGGACAATGACGCCGAGGCCCGTTTCACTGCCGGTGCGACTGACGTCTGCTGCAGGTTGGCGATCACCCCCATCAGCGCCAGCGACTCGGTGGCGAAGGCGTCGCTGCGGCTGGCGATCGGGCCGCGATCGGAAATCAGCTCGCGCATTCTTGCCAGATGCTTGCCGCCCTGCTCGAACAGCGCGGTGACTCGTTTGCCCGACGCCTGCACCTCCTGGCCCAGCGCATCGAGCTGGCCGGACATCTGGGTGAGCAACTGCACCACGGTGCCGGAACCGGCGGTGCCGGTCAGCGAGCCCGCGCGCTCGGCATCGGCCAGCTTGGCGAAACGCGAGGAGGCCAGCTGGATATCCGGCAGCAGGCCCTGCGCCGCGATGGCGTTCGTATTTGCGGTGTCGAGGTCGCGGGTGTAGTTCTGCACGGTGATCGCCAGGTGCTGCTGGATTGCGGCGGCGCCGGCCAGCGCCGAGGCGTTGAGCCACGACGACATCGCCACGATCATCAGCGAGCCCAGCAGCATGCAGCCGAACATCAGGTTGCGGCCGCCGCGGCTGACGACATGCGGCATGAACTGCATCAGGAACACCCAGAAGGCGTAGATGCCGACGGATACCGCGACGGAATAGATCACCGCGGCGAAGAATACCGTGGTCGGGCTGCCGTTGAGCAGTTCGCGGACGCCGAGATAGGTATAGACACCGGCCGCCAGCGCCAGGATCGCGGTGGTCAGCTTCAGCGTCCCCTCGAGGCGCGCGACGCCCTTCGATAGCTGCAGGGACGGGGACGGGGCAGGGGCAGTTGATGGGGGCATGGTCGGTCCCGATGCTGATCGAATGGAACTGAGCGCGCCCCCGCAACGCACTAAACCATTCAGCTATCGGGAAAAATCGACCGGATTGTGTCGCCCGCGATCGCAGCCGCGCTCAGTCGCCCTGGCCCGGCTTCGGTGAGAAAAACTGTTCCAGCTTGCCGGGCACGCCGTCGAAGGCCTTGGCATCGGCCGGTTCCTCACGCTTGATGGTGATGTTGGGCCATTGCGACGCATAGTCGGCGTTCAGCTCCAGCCACCCATCGAGGCCCGGTTCGGTACCGGCGGAGATCGCTTCGGCCGGACATTCCGGTTCGCAGACGCCGCAATCGATGCATTCCTCGGGATGGATCACGAGCATGTTCTCGCCCTCGTAGAAGCAGTCCACCGGACAGACCTCGACGCAATCCATGTATTTGCACTTGATGCAGTTGTCGGTGACGACGAAGGTCATGGCGTGGCCTGCGGCGGCCACGGTCGGTCCGGGCGATAGAACAGCGCCAGCTTCAGGCTTTCGGCGATGCGCTCGGCCTTTTCCCGGAATGCGGCAGTGACGGTCGCATCGAACATCTCGCGGCAGGTCTCGTCGAACAGCACCAGCCAGCGGGCGAACAGCTCCGGCTTCATGCCGGGGATCACCGTGTGCTTGATCACCGGATTGCCCTTGTAGCGGCCCGACGTCAGCATCACCGACGACCAGAACGCATACATCTTGTCGAGATGCGGCTGCCAGTCGTCGCCGGGAATAACCGCGGCGAACACCGGCCCGAGTTCGGCATCGGCCCGCACTTTCACGTAGAAGGCGTCGACCAGTTGCCGGATGCCGTCCTCCGATACGTGGTGCAACCTGTCGTCCTCGGCGCTCATATGACGAATGCGGCGATCGTCACGCCGAGCACGGTCCAGATCAGTGAATTGACCAGCATCCGCACCAGGTCGTTGTGATCGTGCAGCCCGAGCGCGTTGCAGGCGACGGTGCCGGGCCACAGGAACGGACGGGCCAGGGTGTCACTGAGTGCGGCTTTGGTCATGGAACGCTCCCGTCGTGAACGACACCTGTCATATAGATCGTCGCTTGCCAAAAAGCAATATTTAAAATACTTCTTTATCCGGCAGCCCCGGAGACCAGCCATGCGCCTCACCGTCTATTCGGACTACGCCTTGCGCATGCTGATGTATCTGGCCCTCAAGCCGGACCAGCTTTCGACCATCGCCGACATCGCGGCGAGCTATGACATCTCCGAAAACCACTTGATGAAGGTGGCGCACCAGCTCGGCGTCGGCGGCTTCGTCGAGACGGTGCGCGGCCGCGGCGGCGGGTTGCGGCTGGCCAAGCCCGTTGCGGAGATCGTGCTCGCCGAGGTGGTGCGCTACACCGAGCCGGACATGGCGATCGTGCAGTGCTTCAAGCCGCTCGATGCACCGTGTACGATCCGTCCGTCCTGCGTGCTGCGGCGTGCGCTGGAAAAGGCCCGCGATGCCTTCATGGCGGTGCTCGAAGAGTACACGCTGGCCGACCTGGTGCAGCCGCGGCAGCGCCTTGCCGGCCTGCTCGGCCTCTCGCAGGACGCCCGCGGCTAACTGCGTTGTTCGCTGAACGTCTTCACCAGCCAGTCGATGAATACCCGCACCCGTGGCGACAGTTGCCGGTTACGGGGATAGAGCAGCGAAACGCAGGACGGCGTCGGCGGATGCGCGGGCAGCACCTCGACCAGCGTGCCGTCGGCGAGTTCGCGCGCGACGCGATAGCGCGGCACCTGCGCCAGGCCGAAGCCGAGGCGCGCCATCGCCGCATAATTGTCGGCGCTGTTCACGGTCACGGTCACCGGCAGGGTGACGTGGCGCAGCGCGCCGGCGTCGGTGAACTCGAGCGGCAGCACCGCGCCGGTGGCCGAGGAGTGGAAGCCGACCATGCGGTGCCCGTCGAGCGCGTCGGGCGAGACGGGCATGCCGCAGCGCTGCAGATAGGACGGCGCGGCGCAGGTGACTTCTTCCAACGAGGTCAGCCGACGCGCGATCATGTCGCTGTCGCGCGGCTCTCCGACTCGCACCACGCAGTCGATGCCTTCGCGGACCAGATCGACGAGCCGGTCGCCCTCGCTGAGGAACAGTTGGATATCGGGATAGTCGGCGAGAAACGCTGGCAGCTTCGGCAGCACGAAACTGCGCGCCAGCAGGCCGTTCATGTCGACGCGCAGCAGGCCGCGCGGCTTGGCGCCGCCGAACGCCGACTCCGCGTCTTCCAGATCGGCAAGGAGAGCGACGCATCGCTTGTGAAACGCCTCGCCGTCCAGCGTCGGCCTGACATGCCGGGTCGTGCGCTCCAGCAGCCGGACCCCGAGCCGGGCCTCGATCTGCTTGACGGCGTCGGTCACGGTGGAGCGCGGCAGGCCGAGATCCGCCGCAGCGAGGGTGAAGCTGCGCCGCTCCGCCACCCGCGTGAACACCCGCATCGATTCGAAACGGTCCATCACTGTTCGCCAATTCCGGATTGTGATGCCAAGCAATGGATGATTATACGAAAGATAGAAGTGTTTAGGTATTTTTCATCACGGCGGCGGTGCCCGCCGGTCCAATGAGGAGAACCGACATGACCACTTCATCCCCCAAGGTGGCGATCGTCACCGGCGCCTCCCGCGGCATCGGGGCTGCGATCGCCGAGCGGCTCGGCCGCGACGGTTTTACCGTTATCGTCAACTATTCCGGCAATGCAGCGCTGGCCGAGGCTGTTGTGGGCAAGATCGAGGCTGCCGGCAGCAAGGCGCTGTCGGCCAGGGCGGACGTCAGCGACGCCGCCGCGGTACGCGGTATGTTCGACGCCGCGGAAGCGGCGTTCGGCGGGGTGGATGTGCTGGTCAACAATGCCGGCATCATGAAACTGGCCAGGATCGCCGACGCCGACGATGCGTCGTTCGACCAGCAGATCGCCATCAACCTGAAGGGCAGCTTCAACACCATGCGCGAAGCGGCGAAGCGACTGCGCAACGGCGGCCGCATCGTCAACTTTTCCACCAGCGTGGTCGGCACCAGGCTGGAGACCTATGGCATCTATACCGCCACCAAGGCGGCGGTAGAGGCGTTGACCCCGATCCTCGCCAAGGAACTGCGCGGACGCTCGATCAGCGTCAACGCGGTCGCGCCGGGACCAACAGCCACCGACCTGTTCCTGACCGGCAAATCTCCGGAACTGGTGGAGCGCTTTTCCAAAATGCCGCCGCTGGAACGGCTGGCCACGCCCGAAGATATTGCCGGCGTGGTCGCGTTCCTGGCCGGTCCCGATGGCGGCTGGGTCAACGGCCAGGTGCTGCGCGCCAATGGCGGCATTGTCTAAGCACCGAGTTTTCAAAGAGCCGCGCTCCCGGTCGGGAGCGCGGTGCGCTCAGGATTCGGCGGCGCGTCCGCCTTGGATCACCACCACGCGGGCGCCGGTCTTGACGCGGCCGTAGAGGTCGATGATGTCCTGGTTCATCAGCCGGATGCAGCCGCTGGAAACGGCGTGGCCGATGCTCTGCGGCTCGGTGGTGCCGTGAATCCGGAACATGGTGTCGCGGTCGCCCTGATAAAGATACATCGCGCGGGGCCCGAGCGGATTGTCGAGGCCGCCGGCGAGGCCGCGCGCCATGTGGCGATAGCGGGCCGGCTCGCGGTTCATCATGTTCTCGGTCGGGCTCCAGTGCGGCCATTCCGCCTTGCGGCTGATGGTGGCATTGCCGGCAAAAGCCAGGCCGGCCTTGCCGACGCCAATGCCGTAACGCATGGCCTTGCCGTTGCCCTGCACCAGATACAGGTGCCGCGCGGCGGTATCGACGACAACGGTGCCGGCGGGTTCCCGGGTGCGATAGTCGACGACCTGGCGCAGCATCTGCGGATCAAGCTCGGTGAGGTCGATCGCCGGAACCGTATAGGGACCGTCCTGCATCTCGGCGTAGCTGGCCGACGCGCCGCCAAATCCGCCCGATGACAGCGAGCCATTGCTCGCGCAACCAGCTAGCAAGGCAGGCAACATCAAAAGCACCGCAAGGCGCAGCCCGCGCGATCCGCCAAAACCCGTCATCGAAGTTCCCTGTTGCCGTGCAAGCCGTGCCTCGGCGAGGCAGCTCATCATACCCACCGGTTGGGGCCTGCGACGCATTTAAGGAAGTGACATTTGCGTTAGCTGCGCACCGCTGTGGCGCTTTGCACATCGCTGTTGTGAATTGGCCACAGCGGTTGTCGATGCTCCCGCCGAAGCTGCGGCTGCAGACGCCGTCAGCCCTTCCATGTCCTGAAATCCTGCTGCACCGCTGCCGCCATGGTTTTCGCCGCGGCGTCGAGCCAGCCACGCGGTCGCTTGCGGAGATCCTTGCGCAACGCCTTGGCGCCGACCGGACTCGCGGCGTGGATCGCGGCGAGGTCGCGCGCCATCGCGCCCAGCAGCCGGGCTTTCAATGTCGTGCCGGCGTGCTTGCCGAGCTCGATCTTGTGGGAATCCGGCGCGATGCGGCGAATCACGAAGTTCCCATCGACATCGAGAAACGGATCGGGTGCCCGGTAGCGGCCGAACGCCAAAGCGCGAAGATGCGAGACGTCGGTCTTGCGGCCCTGTGCCCAGATCCAGGCCGATGGCACCAGCGCCTTGGCCTCGCGTAAAGCGAGGCCGCCTTCGGTTTGAGCGATGACGACGAAGCGCGGCCGTCCCAGGCTGCCGCCGCCGGCGACGCGACTGCAGAACCGGACGATTTCGGCGTCGCGGGGCAGACTTTGCCTCAGCGCGCGAGCGACGCGGCGCGGCGGCGTGGCGTCCGGCAGCTTGCGCATGTCGTTCCAGAACTTGCCGGAGCTTTCCTCGCTGCCGATGGCATAGGGGCGCATCCAGCTTTCCCGCTGGTCGAGCAGTGCGGGACGGGGATGGGCCAGACCCTCGCGGTAGCCGGCGAGAATGGCTTGCGCGATCGCCGATCTGCCGATCCTCATGCCCGGTGCAAGACGGGCGCTGGCCGCCAGGCGCACGAGGTCGAAAACATAGGGCATCGACGCGGCCTCGTCGAAATCGTTAAGTCCCCACACCAGCCGCCCCTCGGTGTCGCGCCAGGTGCCGTAGTTTTCAACATGGGTGTCGCCGACTGCCAGTACGCGCGGTGCATCGGCCAGCGTCGGGCACAGACCCTCGATCTTCTTCGCCCAGCGGAAGTAGGTCGCACGCAGAAACATGAAGGGGCTGTCCCCCATCCGCTTGTGCTTGCGGCGAATGTCGGCAGCGACCACGTCGCATTGCGTGGCCAGCCAGGCTTCGTAGTCGGCATTGTCCTTGCGAAACGACATCGGTCCCTCGCGGATTTTCAGGTGATGGCGACGATAAGTCCGATTGCCGCGGCGCAGTGTTGCATAGAAAGCGGTGCCGGAAAATCCATCGGAGCGCGCGCTCGCCACTGGACCTTCCCTCATCCTGCTGTTGCGCTGGCGCAAGTTCAGGCTGGAAATTGTCGCGGTGCCGGCCGACCGCATTGACAGGTTCCCCGGCCGTGATAATCCCGCATCGGGAGCGGGCTTTGAAACACCTTTCACGCAAACGCATCGTAGGAGCCGTGGCGTCGTTTGTCGCTACCTATGCGCTTGTGCTCAATGTCGTGTTCTCCAGCATGCTGCTGGCAGCAGTGTCGCCGGTGGTCGCTGCCGCCGGCTTCGAGATCTGCGTCAACAACCCAGACCTTGCCGCCGCCCATGACGACGCCGGAAAAACCACCGGCAAGGCGGTCGTGCATTGCCCGCTCTGCGTCGGCAGTCATGCGGCGGGCGCGCTGCCGCCGACCGGTCCGTCCTTTGCGGTGCGGGTCGCTGTCGCAGCGGCGCCGGCCTCC
>DATCUS010000344.1:0-7705 GCA_036561845.1 Tardiphaga sp.
CTTGTCGATCAGCGCCTGCTTGAACACCTGCAGCGCGTCGGCCATCGAGCCTATCTCGGTGGTCTCGCCCTGATGCGGCACCACCGCCGTGAGATCGCCATTGCCCAGCGCCTGCATCGGCTTGACGATCGAGGCGATGCCGCGCGACACGTCGCGCACGAGGTAGACCGCAAGGCCAATGCCCAGCACCGCCGAGATCCCCAGCAGCGTGGTCAGCGTCAGGAACGCAAAATCATACTCGGCAGACGCCGCGGCACCGGCCGCGTCGGCGCCCTTGTTGTTCAGATCGATATCCTTGTCGAGGGTGCGGTCGGACAGCTGCCCCAGCGGAACAACCTTGGTCTCGTTGAGATCCTGGGCGTCCTGGGGAAACTTGCCGACGCTCTGGTTGGACAGCGCCAGGACTTCCAGGGACGCCGCCTTGTAGACGTCCCACTGCCGGCCCCACTCGCTATAGAGGGCGCGCTCTTCCGGCGACGAGATCAGTTTTTCGTAGCGCGCACGGTAATTGGCAAGATTCTGGAGAAATGTCGCCAGCCGCTTCTCGGCGTCAGCCTTGGCCTCGGCCTTCGGCGACAACAGGTGTCCGCGAATGACGTTGCGGTAGGAAGCGACGCTGCCGCGCATGTCGCCCAGCACCCGCACGCTCGGCAGCCAGCTAGTCTGGATTTCAACCGCCTGGGCGTTGATGGCCCGCATGTTCCGGATCGCCAGAAAGCCCATGCCCCACATGGCGATCAGCAGGAATGACACCACGATGGTGATCTTGGTTCGGATCGACCGGCTTGCAAGCATGATACGATGGTCCTCGGTTATGGCCGGCGGCGAGCAGCTCAATCAACTGAATTTCTTGGAAGATGCGCGCGACGACCATCAATGGCGGTCAAATATAGAACAGTCGGGCGATCCAGTATTCTTACGCGCACCTTGCCGATCTAAGGTTAACAAGCGGTGCAACATATTCCTGCCGCAAAGTCGTCGGGCATGATCGGCCGCGATATCAGGCCGCCCGCACCGAACTCAGGAACTTGCCGACCTCGAGCTTGAGGCGATTGCTTTCTCCTGACAGCGACTGCGCCGCCGACAGCACCTCGGACGAGGCTGCACCGGACTCGCTGGCGCCGCGCTGCACGTCGGTGATGTTGGAGGAGACCTGCATGGTGCCCTGCGCCGCCTGCTGCACGTTACGCGAGATCTCCTGGGTGGCGGCGCCCTGCTCCTCGACCGCTGCGGCGATAGTCGAGGCGATCTCGGACATCTTGCCGATGGTATCGCCGATCTCCTTGATGGCCGCGACGGAGTCGTGGGTCGCGGCCTGGATGCCGGCGATCTGCTGGCTGATCTCGCCGGTCGCCTTCGCGGTCTGGTCGGCCAATGCCTTGACCTCGGATGCCACCACGGCGAAACCACGTCCGGCCTCGCCGGCGCGCGCGGCCTCGATGGTGGCATTCAGGGCAAGCAGGTTCGTCTGCCCCGCAATGGTGTTGATCAGTTCGATGACGTCGCCGATGCGGGCCGCGGCCTTGGCCAGTTCACCGACGCGGTCATTGGTCCGTTGCGCCTGATCCACCGCTTCATGGGCGATCCGCGCCGAGTCCTGGACTTGGCGGCTGATCTCGTTCACCGACGACGACATCTCTTCGGTTGCCGCCGCCACCGCCTGCACATTGGTGGCGGCTTCTTCCGAGGCGGCCGCGACAATTGTGGTCAGTTCCTGCGAACGCTCCGAGGTCGCGGTCAGTGTGGTCGCGGAGGCCTCGAGTTCGGTCGAGGCCGAGGACACCGTCTCGACGATCTGGCCCACCGCGTCTTCGAAATTGTCGGCCAGCTGCATCATCTCGCGCTTGTGCTCGCTGGCGGCCGCTTCGTCCTGCGTGGCTTTCGCCGCCGCCTCGTCGCGCGCCTTGTTCTCGGCATTCTGGCGGATCACGGCGATGGTCTTGGCGATGTCGCCGACCTCGTCGCCACGATCGGCGCCGGGAATGACAATGTCGAGTTCGCCCGCCGCCATCTTGCCCATGGCGCCGTTCAGACGAGTCATTGGCCGGGCCACGCCGAGGAACGAGAACATGCCGGCGCCGATCAGCACCAGGATGATCGCGGCGCCGAAACCGAAATTGACCTGGCCGGCGCGCTGCATCTTGTCGGACGCATTCGCCTTGGCATCGGCAACCGCTTGCTGCGCCATCGGCACGGCTTTTCGCAGATCCGCAGCGACGCCGTTGGCGATGGGAATCGTCTTGTTCTTGCTGATGTCGTTCTTCAGATTGTCGGCATCGATCACGTCGTCGGTGATCTTCACAAAATCGCGGACCAGCGGCGTCAGCAATTCGAGGCCGTTCAGCAGGTTCTTGTCGACGATAAAATTGCGGGCCTGCGTCAGCGCATCGGACAGGACCGTGGCGTTGCTCAGGATCTTTGCCTTCTGGTCGGTCTCGCCGGTGGCAAAGAAGCGCCAGCCGGCGGCGCGAATGGCATTGAGCGCGCCATCGGCGTCGCGCAGATGGATCTCGATGTTGCCGCGGTAGGGCGATCCGACCGAGGACAGCGATGCATAGAGCTTGTCGAATTTGGCATCCCATTCGCCGGACAGCCCGATCCGTTTGCTGTTGAGATCGAGCACCCTGAGCATCAGCACGGCCTGCTCGTCAGCGCCGGCGCCGTAAGCCTCGGCGCTGGCCTTGATCTTGGCGAACAGCTCGCGGGATTCCGGCAGGAACGACGCCGCGAGGGCATCGTCGATGAGTTTCTTCTGGGTGGCTTGCGCGGCGCGGAAGTCGGCTCTGCCCTGCTCGACCTGTTGGGCCGTTCGCGCTAGGCGGACGCCGCGCACCGCGAGCTGCATGTTGCGCATCTCCGACTCCGCCTTCAACGCATTGTCGGCGATGTGCTGCTGCACGTCGGCGCGCCGATTGGCTTCGCTGACCGAACTTTCGGTGGAAGACTGGTTGATCACCATGCCGACGGCGAGCAGAATGCCCAGGGCGCTGGCGATGCCGAGCTTGTTGCCAATGCGATTGAATGTGATCACGTTCGCGCACCCCTGAAACGGCCTGACGCCCGCAATGGACGTCAGGAATTGACGTCAACCGCGATCGCATCATCAGGGCAGCGATCCCGTCAGCAGGCGTTCGTCGCGCTGCTGGCAACCCGCGCCCGGTCCAAATGACCTGTTGGCTCTTTTAGGCCGGGTGCCGGTTTGTTCCCGTTAAGCCGGGACGCCGTAGGACTACGGATACGCCCCAATTTACGCCGCGCGCACCGAGTTCAGGAACTTGCCGACCTCGAGCTTGAGCCGGCTGCTTTCCGAGGACAGCGACTGCGCCGCCGACAGCACCTGCGACGACGCCGAGCCGGTCTCGGAAGCGCCACGCTGCACGTCGGTGATGTTGGCGGAGACCTGCTGGGTACCCTGGGCGGCCTGCTGCACGTTGCGGGAGATCTCCTGCGTCGCCGCGCCCTGCTCTTCCACCGCGGAGGCGATGGTCGACGCGATCTCGGACATGCGGCCGATGGTGTCGCCAATCTCCTTGATCGCGCTCACCGACTCCTGCGTCGCCGACTGGATGCCGGTGATCTGGGCGCTGATCTCGCCGGTCGCCTTGGCGGTCTGCTCGGCCAGTGCCTTCACTTCGGAGGCCACGACGGCAAAGCCGCGGCCGGCCTCGCCGGCACGCGCCGCCTCGATGGTGGCGTTGAGCGCCAGCAGGTTGGTCTGGCCGGCAATGGTGTTGATCAGTTCGACCACGTCGCCGATCCGAGCCGCGGCCTTGGCCAACTCGCCGACGCGGTCATTGGTCTTGCGCGCCTGTTCCACGGCCTGCCCGGCAATGGTCGCAGAATCCTGAACCTGGCGGCTGATCTCGTTGACCGAGGACGCCATCTCTTCGGTGGCCGAGGCCACCGACTGCACGTTGGTGGAGGCTTCTTCCGAAGCCGCTGCGACCATGGTGGTGAGCTGCTGCGAGCGCTCGGCGGTCGAGGTGAGCGTGCCGGCAGACGCTTCAAGCTCCGTCGAAGCCGACGACACCGTCTCGACGATCTCGCCGATCATCGCCTCGAAATCGCGGGTGATGGTATTGACGCGCTCGCCGCGGCGGATCTTTTCCTCGGCATCGACCATGGCGGCTTCGTCCGCGGCCTTCTTGTCGATCAGCGCCTGCTTGAACACCTGCAGCGCGTCGGCCATCGAGCCGATCTCGGTGGTCTCACCCTGATGCGGCACCACCGCCGTGAGATCGCCATTGCCCAGCGCCTGCATCGGCTTGACGATCGAGGCGATGCCCGACGACACGTCGCGCACGAGGTAGACGCCGATGCCGATGCCGAGCACAGCAGCCACACCGAGGATCACAGCCAGCATCAGGAAAGCGGTGTCATAATTCGCGGTGGCGTCCTTGCCCGCCTGATCGGCGCCCCTATTGTTGAGGTCGATGTCCTTGTCGAGTAGCGCGTCCGACTTGACGCCGATTGGGTTCACCGTCTTGCTGTTCAACTCACTCGCGTCGTGCGGGATCTTACCGACGCTGGCACGTGACAGCGCCATGACCTGCTGCGTGCCCGCCTTGTAGAGTTCCCAGTTCTGGGCCCACTCCTGGTAAATGGCGCGCTCCTCTGGGGAAGTGATCAACGGCTCGTAGCCCGCGCGGATCTTGTTATTCCGTGCCACGACGCCTTCCAGCGCCTTTTCCGTCGCCAGCTTTTCCTCGAGCGTCTCGGCCAGCAGATGGGCGCGGATGACGTTGCGATAAGTGATGACACCGGCGCGCAGCTCGCCCAGCGCCTTCATGCTGGGCAGCCAGTTAGTCTGGATATCTACCGCATTGGCATTGATCGCGCGCATGTTGCGGACTGCAAGCAGGCCCATGCCCGTCATGGCGATCAGCAGGAATGAAACCACGATGGTGATCTTGGCGCGAATCGAAAGGCTGGTGAACATGAGTCGTTATTCCCTGAATGGGGGTGCAGAGCGCTGTGCGCGGCTGAAATTTTTTCTGGAGCGGTGAAATACTGACCGCGGCGTGATGCAGCAATTACCAGTCGAACACGCCGCGCAAGCGCGGCGTGTGCGCGGTTCCCAGCATCCCCGGATAAGCTTAAGAAGCCGTTGAACCTGAACAGCTTCGCAGCATGGGCCTCATGCGCAATTGTAACGTCGGCCGCGTCGATCGGTATTTAAACACCGCGGCGAGGTTTATGGCGTGCGACGCCAGGATATATCGCCATGTCGTCCCGGCGCGCGAAAGCCCACGCCGAGACGAGTGGCTGCTCCGGTTGTCAGGCGGCGCGCACCGTATTGAGGAACTTGCCGACTTCCTGCTTGAGACGGCTGCTGTCCTGCGACAGCGACCGCGCCGCCGACAGTACCTGTGATGACGCCGAACCGGTCTCCGATGCGCCGCGCTGCACGTCGGTGATGTTGGCCGAGACCTGCTGGGTGCCCTGCGCCGCTTGCTGCACGTTGCGGGAGATCTCCTGCGTCGCTGCGCCTTGCTCCTCCACAGCGGAAGCGATCGTGGCAGCAATCTCAGACATCTGGGCGATGGTGACGCCGATCTCCTTGATCGCGGTGACCGATTCCCCGGTCGCCGCCTGCATGCTGTCGATCTGCGCACTGATCTCGCCGGTCGCCTTGGCGGTCTGCTCGGCCAGCGCCTTGACCTCCGAGGCCACGACCGCGAAGCCGCGCCCGGCCTCGCCGGCACGCGCCGCCTCAATGGTGGCGTTCAGCGCCAGCAGATTGGTCTGGCCGGCGATGTTGTTGATCAGCTCGACCACGTCGCCGATCCGGCTGGCCGCAGCAGCCAGCACACCGATGCGCTCGTTGGTCTTTTCCGCCTGCGTCACCGCTTCGCTGGCGATGCGCGAGGAATCCTGCACCTGGCGGCTGATCTCGTTGACCGACGATGCCATCTCCTCGGTGGCCGAGGCCACCGACTGGACGTTGGTCGAGGCTTCTTCCGAGGCCGCGGCAACCATCGTAGTGACCTCCTGCGCGCGTTCGGCGGTCGCCGTTAGCGTAGTCGCCGAGGCTTCCAGCTCGGTCGATGCCGACGACACCGTCTCAATGATCTCGCCGACGGCACCTTCGAAGGCATCGGCAAGCTGATACATGTCGCGCTTGCGCTGCTCGGCCGCGAGCTGCTCCTGCCGGCCCTTGGCGTCGGCTTCGTCACGCGCCTTCTGTTCGGCGTTCGCGCGGATGACCACCACGTTCTTAGCCATATCGCCAATCTCGTCGCGACGGCTGGCGCCGGGCACCACCACATCAAGATCGCCACCGGCCATCCGGCCGAGCGCAGTGTTGAGGCCGGTCAGCCCGCCGACCACCCGGAAGATCACGAACAGGATGGCAGCACCGCCGAATGCCAGCGCGACACAGCCGAGAACCATCATGATATACCAGGCCGCACTGTAGTTGGACGCCGCCAATTCTGTCGCCAGCTTGGCGCCGGCATTGTTAAGCTCGACATCGGCCTCGAGCGCGGCCACCGCCGCATCGAACATCGGCCGGGTCGCCGCTTCGTCTTCCACCATGAACTGAGTTGTGCCCCCTGTGGCATTTCTCTCGACACTTCTCAGTTGCTGATCGAGATATGCCTTGAAGAGACCTTCGAATTCGCCCCACAATTTGCGCTCTTCGGGACTGCTGATCATTGCAACATAGATTTTCGTCAGCTTGTCGACGTCAGCGATGCGCTCGTCCAGACTGGCCCGCATCTTGTCGCGCATTGCCGTATCCGACATGGCGAGCCGGAAAGCGCCGAGCCGCGCGCGGGCGACAGCAAACTTGATCTGACCCAGCACCTTCACCGAAGGCAGCCAGTTGGTCGCGATGTCCTCGGTGCTCGCATTGACCGTCTTGAGTTTCGAGATACCGACGAAGGCCTGCCCGGCAATGAACAGCAGAAGAAAGGACACGACGGCGATCAAGGACAATTTGATAGTCAGGCGCATCGAGGCAATCCTCTGTAGCTTGGGGCAGGCTTTGCAAAACTCAGCGTACCTCCTAGACATTACGGGTTGACGAAATCCGTAAAAAGGAAGCCGTATTACTACTGGATTGCCTTGCGGCTACGCATGTCCTGCACCTGGGGCAGCCGCGTCGTTCAGACCGGCGCGGAAGATCGTGCCGTCCGTGTTCGCCAGGCAGCATGCGGACAGGTCGCATGCGCAGATATTCGCATGCCGCGAGACTGACCCTAGCCCGTGGGCCATAGCGGGAGCGGGACCGGAGGACGGCTCTCTCCCTTGTTTCGCGCCCCACCGATCAGGCGGCGCGAACAGCGCTCAGGAACCTGCCGACCTCAAGCTTGAGTCGGCTGCTCTCGGTGGATAGCGACTGCGCCGCCGACAACACCTGCGACGAGGCCGAACCGGTCTCGCTGGCGCCATGCTGCACGTCGGTGATGTTGGCGGATACCTGCTGGGTGCCCTGGGCGGCCTGCTGCACGTTGCGGGAGATCTCCTGCGTTGCTGCCCCCTGCTCTTCCACGGCCGAGGCGATGGTCGAGGCAATCTCGGACATCCTGCCGATGGTGGTACCGATTTCCTGGATGGCGTTCACCGACTCCTGCGTCGCCGCCTGGATGCCGTTGATCTGGGCGCTGATCTCGCCGGTCGCCTTGGCGGTCTGCTCGGCCAGTGCCTTGACCTCGCTGGCGACCACCGCGAAGCCGCGACCGGCATCGCCGGCGCGTGCCGC
>DATCUS010000345.1:0-5970 GCA_036561845.1 Tardiphaga sp.
TGCCGCAGCGCAGCCGGCGCCGCCGGACGGCCGATCCAGCCCGCTGCGGCAGCCAGCGCGCCAATGGCGAAGGTCATGGCTGCCAGTTGGAACGGCGGCACCGACCCGGTCGCCACGGTCAGCACCGCCAGCAGCGACCACATCAGGATGGCGGTCAGTCCGATCAGTGTCGCGGTGCGGGGGGACATACAGGGCAGTTCAATTCACAGGGCGAGAGGCGCTTTCTTCACCCTCCCCTGGAGGGGGAGGGTCGACTGCGCAGCAGGCGCAGTCGGGGGTGGGGTGGCAGCGTGCATGGCAAGGTACGGCGCTTCACATCGGCCCTGTCACCCCACCCCGGTGCGCATCATGCTTCGCATGCAGCGCACCGACCCTCCCCCTCCAGGGGAGGGTAAACAAGATCATCACACCATGTACTGCCCGCCATTGATCGACATGGTGGCGCCGGTGATGCCGCCGGCCTCGTCGGCAGCGAGGAACACCACGGCGCGGGCGATTTCCTCGGGTTCACCGAGGCGGTTGACCGGGATCAGCGGCAGGATGCTCTTCTCCAGCACGTCCTTCGGCACCGCCTGCACCATCTCGGTGTTGACGTAGCCCGGGCAAATCGCATTGACGGTGATGCCGGCGCGCGCGGTCTCCAGCGCCAGCGCCTTGGTGAAGCCGATGTCGCCGGCCTTGGCTGCGGAATAATTCACCTGGCCGAACTGGCCCTTCTGGCCGTTGATCGAGGAGATGTTGATGACGCGGCCGAATTTCCGCGACCGCATGCCTTCGATCACGTGGCGCGTCATGTTGAACAGCGAGCCGAGATTGGTATTGATCACCGCGTTCCATTGATCGAGCGTCATCTTGTGGAACGCGCCATCGCGGGTGATGCCGGCATTGTTGACCAGCACCTCGACCGGACCAAGATCGGCCTCGACCTGCTTGATCCCCGCAGCGCAGGCGTCGAACGAACTGACGTCCCATTTGTAGACCGGGATGCCGCTGTCGGCCTTGAACTTCTCCGCCGCCGCATCGTTGCCGGCGTAGCTGGCTGCGACATTGTATCCCGCAGCCTTCAACGCCTTGCTGATCGCAGCGCCAATTCCCCGCGTTCCCCCGGTGACCAGTGCAACACGCGCCATATCGGACTCCTCCCCTCGGTCTTCTTATGTAGCTCTCGAATATGTCGCTTTGAATTAAGCCGCCGCATTGACTGACATCAAGAAAAAACGCCCGGCACGAATGCCGAGCGTTTTGTTTAGCAGTGTGTGCAGTGCAATCGCGAGATGATGTTTTCATCATCCCGCGGCGCAGGATTAGTCGCGTGCAATGCACATCGCGATGCCCATGCCGCCGCCGATGCACAAAGTGGCGAGGCCCTTCTTGGCATCGCGCTTTTCCATCTCGTGCAGCAACGTCACCAGCACGCGGGCGCCGGAAGCGCCGACGGGATGGCCGATGGCGATGGCGCCGCCATTGACATTGACTTTCGACGTATCCCAGCCGAGGTCCTTGTTGACCGCACAGGCCTGCGCCGCGAAGGCCTCGTTGGCCTCGATCAGGTCGAGGTCGTTGATGCTCCAGCCGGCCTTCTTCAGCGCGGCGCGCGATGCCGGGATCGGCCCGGTGCCCATGATCTTCGGATCGACGCCGGCCTGGCCCCACGACACGATGCGGCCGAGCACGGTCTTGCCTTCCTTGGCGGCCTGCTTGGCGGTCATCAGCACTACGACGGCGGCGCCGTCATTGATGCCCGAGGCCGAGCCGGCGGTGACGGTGCCGTCCTTCTCGAACGCCGGCTTGAGCTTGCCCATTGCCTCGATGGTGGCGCCGTGACGCGGGTACTCATCAGTATCGACGATGATGTCGCCCTTGCGCGACTTGATGGTGACCGGGACGATCTCCTGCTTGAACTTGCCGGCCTTCTGCGCCGCTTCGGCCTTGTTCTGCGAATGGACGGCGAACTCGTCCTGCTGCGCACGGGTGATCTGGTATTGCCGCGCCACGTTCTCGGCGGTGTTGCCCATGTGATAGCCATTGAAGGCGTCCCACAGCCCGTCCTTGATCATGGTATCGACGAATTCCACCGGGCCCATCTTGATGCCGGCGCGCAGATACTGCGCATGCGGCGCCATGCTCATGGATTCCTGGCCGCCGGCGACGACGATTTCCGAATCGCCGTTGAGCAGCGCCTGGTAGCCGAGCGCCACGGTGCGCAGGCCGGAGCCGCACAACTGATTGACCCCCCAGGCCGGGCTTTCCACCGGGATGCCGGCGGCGATCGAGGCCTGGCGGGCGGGGTTCTGGCCCTGCGCCGCGGTCAGGATCTGACCCATGATGACTTCCGAGACGCGACCCGGCTCGATGCCGCCGCGTTCCAGCGCCGCCTTGATGGCGATGGCGCCGAGGTCATGGGCCGGCATGGTGGCAAAGGCACCGTTGAAGCTGCCGACCGGGGTGCGGGCGGCGCTGACGATGACGACATCGTCGGACATGGACATCTCCTTGGCTTGAGGTTTTTGGACGAGAGCGGCCGTTTTAGCGCGCCTCGTCATTCCGGGTCTTTGATCTAAGTGGGTGATCCATCCTGTTAACCTAGTGCGAGCCTGTCAATCGGCCAGGGCGGAAAATCCCGTTGCAACGCACTCAAATTGGTATCCCTGTTACATTCCTGAGCAGCTTCATCGCCTTGATCTTAACCGTGCCGCACAAAACGGTAGCGGAAGTGTCATGATCGTGCTTTCCTTGCTGCGTTGCGTAGCTCGTATGCCTCCCCTACGGCGCGATGCCGGCGGGTTCCTGTCCTCGGTACGTATGTGTGAGCCCATGGCGAAAACAGACCAGCCTACGACGATCAAGAAATACGCTAATCGCCGGCTTTATAATACCGGAACCAGCACCTACGTGACGCTCGAGGACCTTGCGGCGATGGTCAAGGACGGCGAGGATTTCCTCGTCTACGACGCCAAGACCGGCGACGACATCACCCGCTCCGTGCTGGCGCAGATCATCTTCGAACAGGAGAACAAGGCCGGCCAGAACCTGCTGCCGACCACCTTCCTGCGCCAGTTGATCCGCTTCTACGGCGACAGCATGCAGATGGTGGTGCCGAAATATCTGGAGCAGTCCATCGACTCGCTGACCCGCGAGCAGGAAAAATTCCGCAAGCAAATGACCAACACTTTCAGCCTGACGCCGTTCGCGCCGCTGGAAGAGCACGTCCGCCGCAACATGGAACTGTTTCAGCAGACCTTCTCGATGTTCAAGCCGTTCGTGCCGCCGCGCGGCGGCAGTGCCCCGGCCGAACCGGAGCGAGCCCCTGAGCCGGCGCCGGAAGCCGACACCATGGATGACCTGCGTCGCCAGATGAAGGACATGCAGGAGCGCCTCGAGCGGATGTCGAAGGAGCCCGTCAGGGAAGCCGAGAAAGAGCACAAGGACGAGTGATCTGGGCGTGACGCGGCGGTCGATCAGCCCGCCGCGGGCACCGATGTCACGTCCTGCGGCAGCCACGGCCGCAGTGGCGAGGCCAAGCCTATCAGCCGGCCCTGAATAAAGTCGCAGCCCCAATCGCGCAGCAGTGCTTCCGATTCGTCATCCTGCACCCATTCCGCCACCGTCTTGATCCCAAGCCGCCGGCTGAGATCGATCAGCGTCTGCACGAAGGCGCGATCGTCGGCGGAGCGGGCGATGTTCTGCACGAAGGCGCCGTCGATCTTGACGATGTCGACGCCGAGCTTGCGCAGGTTGCGGAACGAGGTATAGCCGGCGCCGAAATCGTCGATGGCGATGCGGCCGCCGAAATTCTTCACGCGGGTGACGAAACCGCGCACGTCATCCAGATCCTGGATTGCCACGGTCTCGGTGATTTCCACGATCAGCCGTTCGGCGGCGCCGGGATTGGCGCGCATCATCGATTCGACGCTGGCCCACCAGTCGGGATCCATGGTGGTGCCCGGCGAGATGTTGAGGCTGAGCTGAATGTTCGGTGACGCCGCGAGCTCGGCGACCACCAGTTCGAGCACGCGATGATCGACCAGCCGGATCAGGCCGAGCTTCTCGGCGACCGGCACGATGTCCGGCGCCAGCAGCAGCTGGCCGTCGTCCTGGCGCATCCGCACCAGGCATTCGTAAAAGGCGGCGTCGCGCGAGCCGACCCGCACCACGGGTTCGAACGCCATGACGATGCGGCGCTCGTTCAGCGCAGTGACGATCTCGTCGGTGACGCGGATGTTGACCCGGCGCTGCGCATCGCGCTCCACGTTCGGCCGCCACGTCGTATAGGAGCCGAGGCGCCGCTTCCTGGCCATATCGAGGGTTTCCTGCGCGCGGTTCATCGCCTCCTCGACGCTGCGCGCATAACGCGGCACGCTGACCCCGCCGATCGTCGCGGTCACCGACACCGGGCCGGATTTCGTCGGGATCACGTCGTCGCGGATGCCCTGCAGGAACCGTTCGGCGGCGATATTGGCGTCATCGACGCTGCAGTTCTTCAGGATCAGCCCGAACTTGTTGCCGGAGAAGCGGCCCAGCACATCGCCGCCGCGCAGCCTGAGGCGGATGCGCCGTGCGACCTCGCAAATCACCTCGTCGGCGACATCGAAGCCGAAGGCCTCGTTGATCCGCGACAGGTGATCGATGCCGACCAGCATGAAGGCAAAGGAGGAGCGGAAGCGCGCGGTCTCCTCGACGGCCTCGGCCAGTGCGGCCACCAGATGCGCCCGGTTGAGTTCGCCGGTCAAAGGGTCGTGCTGCGCCAGCTGCACCAGTTGTTCTTCGCGGGCATGGCGCTCGTTGTTGACGCGCGCGATGCCCTGCACGCGCGCCGGCTTGCCGTCAGCATCGGCGAACCACACACCGCTTTCCTCGATCCACAGCACCGCGGCGCTGCTGCTGGCGCGCACGCCATACTCGATGCGATACGGCACGCCCTCGCCGCGATCCGCCGGCGGCGTATGGGCCAGCACGTCGGAACGGATGCTGCGCTGCGGCTCGATGAGCCCGGCGAGACGGCTGCCGGTGGCCAGACAGTCCGGCGGGATATCTGCGAATACCGACGCTGCCTGCTCGGTCCAGACCATGGTGTCGCTGGCAAGGTCCCAGACAAAGGCCGCATGGCCGAGCGCGGCGAGGATGGCGGATGCCTCTGGCTGCACGGCAGCCCGTTCGGAGGCGGGCGAATCAGGGACGTTGGGAGGTGCGGCGGATGTCAAAGTCGCCTCGTTTTGGGACGCTGCCGGGTGATTCGCCAAGTGAGAACGAGCGAGAATAAGGCGGCCGTCGCGGCGCAGACTAGGTAAAGTTCTTAAAGAATTAACAAACACGACCGTCACGCCGGTATCATTTACCGTGGCCGTTGGCGCGCGCCCGCGGCACGACCCTTGCGAAGCAGAGAGGACAGGGCCCATTGTGCCCCGAAACGAGACAACCGGATCCTGCGCATGCCGATCGCCGATCTCAGCCCGCTCGCCAGCCGACCCGCTTTTCAGATGCGGCGCGCCGGCGATGTCGTGGTGCCCAGGGCCAGCGTCGCTCTGGTGCCGGTCAGCCCCGCCAGCCCCACCGCAACGCTGTCGTCAGGGCTGTCGCGCCCCGACCCATCCTTCGTGACGCATCTGATTGCCATGGCCGAGCAGGATCCGCAGACCCGGGTATTGCGGCGCGCTGCGATCACCGACGTCGAGGCGGCATATCGCGCCTCGGCCAACCAGAACCAGACGGTGCAGCCGAACGGCCTGCGCACCCATCGGACAGCCTGAAGGTTCAGCGCGCGGGCGGAGTGTCTCGCGACGGATGGGTGCCGCTGCCCGGCTGCAGGTCGGGCGACGAGACCTGCGGCGACGGCTCGTGCACCACGATCTCCGGCGGCATCGGATTCGCTTCGAACTTCGGCTCGGGATGTTCGACCAGCACGGCTTCTGCCACCGAACTGGCGGGCGGCACCACCGGCGTCGGCACGGGTGCCGGCTGCGGCTCGTAGCG
>DATCUS010000346.1:0-2326 GCA_036561845.1 Tardiphaga sp.
GGTTCGAGAATCGCAGCAGCGCGTCGGAGCCCGGCAACGACGACGAGATGTCGTTCGCTACCTGGCTCTGCAGCTCGCTGAGTGTGGGGCGTGCGTAGGGCATCAGTTCAGTCCTTGCCAGATGGCATCGAAGTTCATGACAACAGTGGTGCCGTCGCTCTTGTTGGCTGTGACCCTGGCGCCGAGTGATCCGGTGGCGATCCATGCCGTCTCGATGTCGAAGCTGGCGACCACGCCGTCGTCAATCAGCCACTGCACGCATTCGGTCAGGTAGTCCTGCGCGCGCGCCTGGGTCTCGGCCGTCTGCTTGGCGCGCGACAACAGCCACAGACGCGATCCGATCGGGTAGCGCTCATCGGCATCCGCCCACCAGCCGCGCGGGTCGCCGCTGCCGTCGGGTATCTCGTCGTCGTTGCCGGCCACGCGGTCGGTGAAGATGCTGATGAGCACCGCGGTCACCAGGTCGCGGCCCGTCTGCAGGTCAGCTCCGGAAAGGACCCAGTCGCCGCGGCCGAGCGCGGGCACCCATACGGTGGTCGTGTCTGCCATCACATCGCCTGGTTCGGCACGTCGGTCGGGCCGCCCGCGACGTTGTTCTCGTCGTGGGTGTGCAGGTTGAAGATCGCGCGCATCCCGGCCATGGTCATGGTGTTGGTCTCGTAGTTGTCCTGCACATCGCCCGTGGTGCGCAGCAGCGGCGTGTCGGCGGTGATGGTCGGCGCGTTGAGGATGGTCATTGGCAGACCGGCGCAATCGATCACAGTGCCGGCCCGGCTGAAGTAGAGCGACTGGCCGAGGTCCGTGTAGACCTTCACCTCGCCCGGCGCCAGTCCTGTCGGCCGGTTCGATTCATCGTTCGTGCCGATCACCACGCCGTTCGAGCGTTCTCCGGCCACGAAGATCACGATCGCCTGGCAGCCCGGCAGCGGCATCGAGGAGAAGCCGTACTCGGCGACGCGCGGCGTGTTGTCGCGCACGTCCTCGCCGGGCATCTGGACCTGCAGCATCTGCACATTGCCGACGTCGTTCCCCGTGGTCACGCGCCCGCGACCGATCGCCATCTGCAGGCGGCGCCAGATCTTCTCGAGGCCGCGGGTTGCTTGGTCGGTCATCGGCGTGCGTCCGCAAGTGCGTTCGCGACGTCGGTCGGGAACGGCTGGTAGTTGAAGGGCTGCGGGATGAACGAGTCCGGGTGCATCAGCACCAGCCGCGCGTGCGTGCCGCCGGCGTTGCGGATGTAGGTCACCTCGCTGATCAGCCAGGACACCGACTCGAGCTTCAGGCTCGGCAGGCTCACCGGTGCCAGCGTGTTCGGCGTCCACAGCTTGCCGGCGCGGTCGCGCCAGCTGTCGGCCACCACATGCACCGCCGCTGAGCGTCCGATGCGTCGGACCATCTCCCACTTCGCGCGCGCCACCGCGATGTCGAAGCCGCCGTCGTTTGTCTCGGCGACCAGGAACTTCGGCCGGTATCGCGGCACCTGCGTATCCTGGATGTCCGTGATCAGGTTCGCCTCATTGCCTGCATCGGCCAGGGCCATGAGCTTCACGCGAAACGCGCCGTAGTCGCTGAAGCGTTGATCCATCGTGTACGCGATGCCGGCCGCCTCGACGTTGTCGCCCTCGGTGAATCCGCTGGCCGCATGCTCCTTGCCGACGCGGGAGAACACCAGGTTCCCCTGCGCGTCGTCGTACATCAGCAGGCCACGGAAGCGCGCCATCGGCTCGATCACGTCGAAGGGCGTGTCTCCGACGTTCAGGTTCGTCTGCGGGATCGCTGCGCCCACATCATCCAGCGCGCTCACCGTGATTCCGAATGGATCGCACAGCGTCTTCGCGATGGTCAGCACGGTCCCGTTCATCAGCTGGCCGCCTGGCCACACCGCCGAGCAATCGACGATGTCCTGCGTCTTGCTGCGGCCGGCGACGCGCACCGTGTGACTGCGCGCTGAGAACTCGGGGATGTAGCGATCGACGTAGCCAGTGGTCGTCAGGTCGCCGCCGAGCATGATCTCGCAGGGCTGGCCAGGCCGCACCACGACGCGGTCGGCGCCGGGGTAGTGCTCGGTCATCGCCACCTCGAAGTCGCTGACGACGCGCTCGACGCCGCGCGTGACGCGCACCTCTTCCCAACCGGAGATCTCCTGGCCGTCGACCCTGATGACCAGCTCGTCGGGACCGCTCAAGAGGTGCCCCCTGGCTGCATCGTCATTCCGACTGGCGTTTGACCGAGGCCGCGCACGGCCTTGATCGACATGCCGGGCGGCAGGCCTATCACCTCGAGCCGAATCGGCCGCTCCTGCCCGCTGTCGCCGTTCCCGTTGCCC
>DATCUS010000347.1:0-4506 GCA_036561845.1 Tardiphaga sp.
CCTGCGCCGTGCGGCGCGCCGCGCGCAGCCGGCACAGGTGGCGCCGCTGCCGTTTCCCAATGCCGGCGGCCTTGTCGGCGATCGCAACCCCTATGCGGATCCCTCGGCGCCGTACAAGGGCGATCGGCTGGCGGGCAACAAGTTCAGCGAGCCGCTGCTCAACACCCCGCGCACGGTGACGGTTCTCACCAAGGACATTCTTGCCGACAAGAACGCCACCAGCCTCAAGGATGTCGCCCGATCGACCGCCGGCGTCACGCTGGGAACAGGGGAGGGCGGCAACGCTTTCGGCGATCGCTTCTTCATCCGCGGCTTCGATGCCCGCAACGACGTCTTCATCGACGGCATCCGCGATCCCGCGGTCAGCATCCGCGAGAACTTCTTCACCGAGCAGGTCGAGATCCTGCGCGGTCCCGCATCATCCTTCGCCGGACGCGGCACTGCGGGCGGCGCCATCAACATCGTCACCAAGCAGGCCACCGACACCAATTTCCAGAAGGCCGAAACCACTTTCGGCACCGACCGGACCAAGCGCGTCACCGTCGACGTCAACCAGGTGATCAGCCCGACGCTGGCGGTGCGCGTCGACGGCCTGTTCCAGGACGCCAACGTCGCTGGCCGCAACTACGTCACCGACAACCGCTGGGGCACGCTGGGCGCGTTGAAGTGGACGCCCACCGATGCCATCAAGGTGACCGCCAACTACGTCCACACCGACCTCAGCGGCCTGCCGGACTACGGCGTGCCTTACAACGCCGTCCGCGGCAAGCCGGTCACCGAGCTCAACGTCGATCGCAACACCTATTACGGCTTTGTCAATCGCGACTTCCAGAAGGCGACGCAGGATTTCGGAACGGTCAATGCCGAAGTCAAGCTGACGCCGGACATCACGCTGGCCAACAAGACGCGACTTGAGCGATCGATCCTCGACTACGTCGGCACGCTACCGAGCAGTGCGACAGACACGACCGTCCGGCTGTCGTCGCAAAGCAAATACCAGGTCACCGACACTGTCGCCAACGTTACCGATGCCACATTCAAGTTCGATACAGGCCCGGTCAAGCACACCACCATCATCGGTGCCGAGTTCTCGCAGGAAAAGGTGATGCGCGACAACTACACCGGGCTCACTTCGGAATTGAGCGGCATCTTCTCCGGCAACGCCGCGACGGTCAGTCTGTTCGCTCCGCCAAACGAGGCGGCATTCGCGTCCGCGCCGCAGCGGGCATTCAGCCCAACAAACATCACCGTCGATACCAAGGCTGGATATGCAATTCATACCGCGAACTACCAGGATATCGTGATCCTCAACGGCGGTATCCGCTACGATGATTATGAAATCAACGGTACCAATAATACGGGCACCAAGACTGCTAACAATTCCGGCATGTTCAATTACAATGTGGGTGCCGTGTATAAGCCGGTGCCGATCGGCAGCCTTTATGCCGCCTATGCGACGTCATCGAACCCGGTTGGTGCGGAACTCGATGCGACTAGCGCCGCCTATGGCGGATCGGCCTTCGGCAACCTGCCATTCCAGGCGCTCTCGCCCGAGGAAAACAAGGCGGCAGAAGTTGGTACCAAGTGGGAGCTGTTCGACCGCCATCTGCTGGTGACTGCCGCTCTGTTCGAGACGGTCAAGAGCAATGCCCGGGAAACATCCGGCAACAATGTCATCGCCGGCGCCGAATATCGCGTTCGCGGCATCGATCTCGGCATGGGCGGCAAGATCACCGACAAATGGAGCATGTTCGCCGGTGCGGTGTTCATGGAATCGCGCGTCGAGAAGTCGATCGATCCAACGCAGATCGGCGTGCCGCTGGCCAACATCGCGCACCAGTCGTTCAACATGCTCACAAAATACAAGATCACCGATGCTTGGGAGATCGGCGGCCAGGCGACCTCTAATTCGAAGATCTTCGGCGGCACCCTCGGCGCCACCACGGGCAATGTGTTGCCGTCGTACTGGCGGTTCGATGCCTTTACCGAATACAGGATCGACAAGCACATGAAGGTGAAGCTGTCGGCGAACAACATCTTCGACAAGGTCTATTACGACGCGTTCTACCGCAGCGCCTCGCCGTTCGTGTTTATCGCGCCCGGGCGGTCGGTCTGGCTCACTCTGAGCGGGACGCTCTGACGGGAATCCGAGATGCTGATCTGCGTACCCGATGTTCTCGGCAAGGAGGAGGTGACGGAGTTCCGCCGCCTCATGGACGCGGTGGAATGGGAAGACGGCCGTTCCACCGCCGGGGCGCAGTCAGCCATGGTCAAGCGCAACGAGCAGTTGCCGCCGAACAGCGAACTGGCGCGCGCGCTCGGCAACCGCATCGTGTCGGCGCTGACCGCCAATGCGCGCTTTATCTCGGCGGCAATCCCGCTGCAGATCTTTCCGCCGTTGTTCAACCGCTACGCGGCGTCCGATGGTCATCACTTCGGCGTGCACGTCGACAATGCCGTGCGCGGCGATCATCTGACCGGGATGCGCATCCGCACCGACCTGTCGGTGACGCTGTTTCTGGCCGAACCGGAGGATTATGACGGCGGCGAGCTGGTGGTCGAGGACAATTACGGCTCCCACGAGGTCAAGCTGCCGGCCGGTCACCTGGTTCTTTATCCTGCGTCCAGTTTGCATCTGGTGACGCCGGTGACGCGCGGCGCGCGGGTTGCTTCTTTTTTCTGGCTGCAGAGCATGATACGGGATGCTCATGCGCGCAGCATGATTTTCGATCTCGACTGCGCGATTCAGAACCTCTGTGACCGGCTTGGACGAGATGACCCTGAAACGGTCAAATTGACCGGTATCTATCACAATCTCATTCGCTACTGGGCCGAAGTATGATCGCATCATCGTTTAGAACGACTCTGAAGTGGGCGGCGGTGTTCGCTGTCATGGCGCTGGCCTCGCCGTTGCTGGCGCAGCAGAAGGCGACGCCGGCGGCGCCGATGACGTCACAGCCCGCGATCGTGCAGGCGCCGCCGGCGCAGTCGCAACTACCCGCGGCTGAGACGCGGCCGGCTGTGCCGCTGTCGCCCTCGGCCGAGGCCGCGCCCGATGCGTCCGGCAAGTCGGCCAAGGCGGTTGTCAGCAATGCGATTCACGAACTGTCGCCGTGGTCGATGTTCAGGAACGCCGACATCATCGTTCAGGCGATCATGGTCAGCCTGGCCTTCGCGTCGCTGGTGACCTGGACCGTCGGCATCGCCAAGACGCTGGAATTGACGGTCGCCCAGCGCAAGCTGCGCGCCGCGCTGAAGCGCATTGCTGAATCGCGCTCGCTGGCCGAGGCGCAACTCGCGCTCGGCGGCAAGGAGAACGTGCTGTCATCACTGCTCGCGGCGGCCATGCGCGAGGGCCGGATGTCCGCCGGCATTTCCAGCGACAGCGGCATCAAGGAACGCGCCGCCTCCAGTTTCAGCGAAATCGTCCGCGCCGAGGCGCGCCGCGTCCGCTTCGGCATGGGCGCGCTGGCGACCATCGGCGCCACCTCGCCGTTCGTCGGCCTGTTCGGCACCGTGTGGGGCATCATGAACAGCTTCATCGGCATCTCGAAATCGCAGACCACCAATCTGGCGGTGGTGGCGCCCGGCATTGCCGAGGCGTTGCTGGCGACGGCGATCGGTCTGGTCGCGGCGATTCCGGCTGTCATCATCTACAACCATTTTGCCCGGGTGACGAAGGGCTACATGGAGCTGGTCAGCCGCGCCTCGGGCGCCGCCGGTCGCCTGCTGTCGCGCGATCTCGATCGCACCCATGTCAGCGCGCATTCGCGCGCGGCGGAGTAGCCCCATGGCGATGGCCATTTCCGAAGGTGGCGACGACGACGACGATTTCGCGGAATCCCACGAGATCAACGTCACGCCGTTCATCGACGTCATCCTTGTCCTGCTGATCATCTTCATGGTGGCGGCGCCGCTGTCCACCGTCGACCTGCCGATCGACCTGCCGTCGTCCACCGCCACGCCGACGAAGAAGCCGGACAAGCCGACCTATGTCAGCATCAAGTCCGATCTGGCGGTGGCGATCGGCGAGAACATGGTCAAGCGCGTCGATCTGGTGCGCACGCTCGATGCCATGGCCGAGGTCGGCAAGGATCGCATGGTGTTCCTGCGCGCCGATCGCGCCGTGCCCTATGGCGACATGATGGACGTGCTGGAGCTGCTCAATGGCGGCGGCTACAAGATCAAGCTGGTGACGCTGGAAGGCGTGCCGGCCGCTGCTGCACCTCCACAGCCGGCTGCGCCGCCGCCTCAGCCCTGAGCTTGGGAACGACGATGTCCGACCTCGACACCAAAAGGCCCTCGCGGCGGCTGTGGATGATCGCCGCATTTTGTGCGCTGCTGCTGCACGGCGGCGGCATCGCTGCGGCGGTGATGCAGATGGAGACCGAGGACTCCGACGACGCCATGGGCGCGCCGGCCATCGAGATCGGTCTGGAAATGGCGGCGCCGCGGCTCGAGGCCACCGACCTGCCGCCGGGTCCCGACACCGAAGCGTCCACCGCG
>DATCUS010000348.1:0-23175 GCA_036561845.1 Tardiphaga sp.
GCGTCAGGCGCGGCATTCGGTTCAGGGCTCGCCAGAATGGCCAGTGAGAACCGAACAAAGCGCAGACGACAGCGCTGCGCGGACGGCGAAGGCGTGTGGTCCTGGTGCCCCGCGTGAGCACCAAGCCCGGTGGAGAGTCCGTGGCAACCGCCGCGGAACACCCTCAACCGGAGGCGACGGCGACGAGAAACCGTGTCGGCCGCCGGGGAGAGCACGACATAAGCCGTTAACACCACTGCGCGCGGAACGCCGGATCAGTCCGGTGTGACCGTGGCAAGCCTTGTGCGCTTTCTACCCTTGCGCACAAGCCCATGGGTGCATCGGGCACCCGGCGTTCCGCGCGCCTTCTCGATCGGAGAGGGCAAGGGAATGCAGCACACCCCGGACGCATTGGCGTCGCGGGAATGCGATCATATGGCTGTTTGACAATCGAATCAGGAACTCAAGCTCACGTGTCCCGGACGCGCTGTGGCGTGAGCGACGATGCGCAGCATCGTCCGAAACGCTGCTGCGCAGATCCGGGACCCAGCTTCTTGATGTCACCAAGCTGGGCCCCGGATCTGCGGCGCACCACGCCGCGCAAGCGCGGCGCAGTGCACCGCGTCCGGGGAACGAGAGAGACCTCCCCCTTACATCACCACTTCGATCAGCTTCGGGCCCTTCTCGGCCATCGCGTCGGCGAGCGCCTTGTTGAGGTCGTCGGCCGTGGTCACCGAGCGCGCCGGCACGCCCATGCCCTTGGCGAGCGCCACCCAGTCGAGCGCCGGGCGATCGATGTTGAGCATGTCGAGCGCGCGCTGGCCCGGTTCGCCGGCGCCGACGCCGTTGAACTCGCCGAGCAGGATCTGATACTTGCGGTTGGCGAACACGATGGTGGTGATGTCGAGGCCTTCGCGCGCCTGGGTCCACAGCGACTGCAGCGTGTACATCGCGCTGCCGTCGCCGACCATGCAGATCACCTTGCGGTCCGGGCAGGCCACCGCGGCGCCGGTCGCCACCGGCGTCGAGAAGCCGATCGAGCCGCCCATGTTCTGCAGCCAGTCGTGTGGCTTCGCCGCTGCCGTGGGCGGGAAGAAGCCGCGGCCGGTGGTCAGCGATTCGTCGACCATGATGGCGTTCTCGGGAATCGCCAGCGCGATGGCCTGGGCAATGGTGGTGTGGTTGAGCGCGCCGGTCGGCTTGACCAGTTCGAGCAGCTTCTGCGGCTTCACGTCCGATGGCTTGGCGCCAAGCGCGCCGGCCAGCGCTTCAAGTGCTGCGACCGAGTTCTCGCCGTTGGCGGTGACGCGGTGAACCTCGCAGCCCTCCGGCTTGAGCATGCTGGGCTTGTTCGGATAGGCGAAGAACGCCACCGGATCGTTGGCCTCGAGCAGTACGATGTGGCGGAAGTCCTTGAGGATCGGCAACGCCAGCTCGATCACATAGGGAATGCGGTCGATGGCAAAGCGGCCGGCGCCGCGCGCCATCTTCGGGTTGTAGGTCTGGCCCATCACCTTGCAGCCGGTCTTGCCGGCGATCTGCGCGGCCAGCGCCAAAGCGGGCTCGGTCAGCGCATTGCCGGTCAGCAGCAGCAGGGTCGGCTCGCCGGACTTCAGCACTTTTGCAGCGCTATCCACCGCGACCGACGAATAGCCGGCGCGCTGGTTGTCGTCCTTGACCACGCCGATGCCATCGGCGTCGCCCCAGGCGGTGTCGGCGGGCAGGATCAGGGTGGCGATCTGCGCCTTCTTCGCCGCGGCAATGGCGGCAGCGCCGTCGGCGGCGACCGACTTCGAATCCGGCGAGGTGTGCACCCACTGCGACATCGGCCGTGCCAGCCCTTCGATGTCCGAGGTCAGCGGCGCATTGTATTCGATGTGATAGACGGCGTGCTGGCCGACGATGTTGACGATGCCGGAATTGGCCTTCTTGGCGTTGTGCAGGTTGGCGAGACCATTGGCGAGGCCGGGGCCGAGGTGCAGCAGCGTCGAGGCCGGCGTGCCCGTCATGCGGTAATAGCCGTCGGCGGCGCCGGTCACCACGCCCTCGAACAGGCCGAGCACGCAGCGCATGCCCTCGACGCGGTCGAGCGCGGCGACGAAATGCATCTCCGAGGTGCCGGGATTGGCGAAGCAGACATCCACATTGCCTGCGACCAGGGTCCGCACCAGGCTTTCCGCACCGTTCATCGTCTCACTCCCGTTTGATCGCGTCTTGAATGACGGGGACGATCAACCATTGTTCGAGGTTCCCGTCAAAGGGGGCAAATGCAACGCATCCCTGCCAGCCCCGCGCAGCCGCCCGCCGGCTTCACCATGCCGGCAATCGGCCCGGGAATCACGGACCAGTGGCTTGCAGATTGAGGCGAATTGTGGCCTGTCTTGTCCTCGGATGTTCGGGGCGAGGAATATGATGAAGCGCATTTTTTCCGTTGTTTTTGCCACTGTCGCGATACTGGCCATCGCCGCACCTGCCAATGCCCGCGGGCGGCACCCCCAGCAGCAGGCGCAGCCGGACTTCCAGGTCGACGATTCGCCGTCGTTCGCCAACTTCTTTTCCAATTTCGGCACTTCGAGCGGCTCTGGACCGATCCCGCGCACGGTGGTCAGCATCGACACCCGTTATGCCCCCGGCACCATCATCGTGAACACCGCCGAACGGCGGCTGTATCTGGTGCAGAGCAATGGCCAGGCGCTGCGCTACGGCATCGGCGTCGGTCGCGACGGCTTCCGCTGGGGCGGCGTGCACCGCATCACCGCCAAGAAGGAATGGCCGAGCTGGACCCCGCCGTCGCAGATGCTCGCCCGGCGCCCCGACCTGCCGCGCCACATGGAAGGCGGCATCGACAATCCGCTCGGCGCCCGCGCCATGTATCTCGGCTCCACGCTGTACCGCATCCACGGTTCCAACGAGCCGGAGACCATCGGCCAGGCGGTGTCCTCGGGCTGCTTCCGCATGACCAATGAGGACGTCACCGACCTCTACAATCGCGTCTCGGTCGGCGCCACGGTGATCGTCAAGAACTGAGGTTACGGCAGGTGGCGCCTGCGGGCGCCCCTGTTCCACCCAGGCGCGCAATTGTAACTTGCGCACGCCAGCGCATTGCGACAGCGTGGACGCAATGAACGCACGGGAAACATCGCGACGAAGCTGGCCTATTCTGGCGCTCGTTGCCGCGGCGCTGCTGGCCCCGGCCGCGGCGCAAGCGGTCGCCGCCGAACTGCCGGTGATCGCCGCGCGACAGCACGGCGAGAAGAAGGTCTTCACCGACGCCGAGATCGTCGATGGCTTCCTGAAGACCGCGTTCGGCGCCGAGTATCATCTCGCCGGCCGGGTCGACCGGATCCGCAAATATGAAATCCCGGTGCGCGTGTTCGCCGACGGCCGCGCCGACCGCAAGGCGCAGGTCGCCCGGGTGGTGACTGACATCGCCCGGCGCGTGCAGCACCTCAACATCGCCATGGCCGATAGCAGCGACGACGCCAACGTGGTGGTCAAGCTGGTCCGCGACCGCGACCTCTACCGCACCATCGCCACCTTCTACGGCACCGACCGCGCCAAGGAGATCCGCTCCTCGCTGGATCCGCAGTGCCTGTCCGGCTTCCGCAAGAACGAGGCCTACGAGATCGAGCATTCCGACGTCATCCTCACGGTCGACAACGGCGATTTCATCTTCCTCGACTGCGCCTACGAAGAACTGCTGCAGTCGCTCGGCCCGATCAACGACACCGCCTCGGTGCCGTGGACCATGTTCAACGACAGCGTCCAGATGGGCTATTTCGACGTGTTCGACCAGTACATCCTCAACATCCTGTACGACCCGCGCATCAGGGCCGGCATGACCGTGCAGGACGTCCGCGCGGTGATGCCGCAGGTGCTGGCCGATGTACGAATGTGGGTCGGCAAGATGAATGGGCTCGGAGAGTAGCAGGGCGACGCAGCTTCAGACCGGGGTTGCAAATCCCGATGCCGCGGCCTTCAGAACATAGAATTCAAGCCGCATCGAGACCTGCCGCACGATCGGCGACGACTGCCGCTTTCTCTGAACGCATTGCGCCCACGAAATGGACGCTCCGGCGATTGGCCACCGCGAGATCGCAGCGGACGGCACAAGCCGCGCCGATGCCGGCACGATGGAGAAGCATTTGCCGTCCGCGACCAGATCCATGGCGAGCTGCATTGAATCCACATCGACAACAATGTTGGCGAGCCGTTTTTGCCGGGCGAAAAGCCCGTCGATATAGTGCCGCAACGAATTCCGCTTGCCCGGCAGGACCAGCGGCAGGTCCGCCATGTCGCGTATTTTCACCGCTGCCGCGTCCGGAAATGCTCCGCCCGGACCGATCAGCATCAGGGGATCGCGGACCAGCTGCTTCTGGCTGACGCCCTCGATCGCCCGGTCGGGGTCGTGCATCAGCAGGCCCAGATCGACAAGCCCGTCCCGCAGCTGATCGCGCAGCAACGCGTCAAATCCATCGATCACCCGCAGATGCACCCCCGGCATTGTTCGCCTCAGTTCGGCCACCAGCGGATAGGTCACCGCATGATGCAACGACGCCGGCATGCACAATGCAACATGCCCCGTCAGCGCGCCTCGCCACGCCGACAGTTCTTCCGCAATCAGTTCCGCCTGTTCGATCAGCGGGGTGGCACGTGCCAGCAGGAATTGGCCCGCCTCGGTGAGCTCGACGCCGCGGGAGTTGCGCACCAGAAGCTCGCTGCCGGCATCGTGTTCAAGGCGCTTGATCTGGCGGGTCAGCGCAGGCTGCGAAATCCCCAGTTCCGACGCCGCCCTGGTCACGCTCCCGAGCTCCACGATCCGGCGAAAGCAGCGCAGCAAATCGAGGTCGAGGGCCATCTGTCGTCCAAAACGGTTATGGGAGCGATGCGCGAAAGGCATTTCCCGACGCGTCAGCGAGGCGTTACACACCGCCAAAATAATCAGCCGGGGGATAACATGCTCGAACTCTATCACGCACCGATCTCGACATGCAGCCAGAAGGTTCGGCTGGTACTGGCGGAAAAGCAGCTCGACTGGAAACCGCATTTGATCCATTTCGGGTCGGGCGATCACCTGTCGCCCGCCTATCTGAAAATGAACCCGAACGGTGTCGTGCCGACCCTGGTCGATGGAGGCGACATCGTGATCGATAGCACGGTGATCAACGAATATCTCGAGGATGTCTTCCCGGATCACCCCGTGCGTCCGAAAGATCCGAAGATTGCTGCGCGCATGCGGGCATGGCGTCAATACATTGACGAAGTACCGACACCGGCGATCCGCCCGCCATCGTTCAACGCCTTTTTCGTACCGATCTGGTCGAACATGAGCGACGAGGAATTCATCGCCTACACCGAACGGTTGCCGTTGCGAAAGCACTTCTATCGCAAGATGGGCCGGACCGGCTTCAGCAAGGCCGATATTGACGAAGCTCTCGACAAGCTAAATCAGACCCTGAACCGGATGGAGCAATCTCTCCATGACGGCCCGTGGCTGATCGACGATATGTATACCCTTGCCGATGTCAGCCTGACGCCGACCATCGTCCGCATGGAGGATCTCGGCCTGTCCCATATGTGGAGCACGCTCCCCAACGTCACCGACTGGTTCAGGCGGATCAAGGCACGACCGAATTTCGACATCGCCTACATGCCGGGATCGCGAGACGTGGGGCCAGGCTGTTAGGTCCGCGCAACCTTCAGCCAGCCGTCACGCGCTCTTGTCGAACAGCTCGCGGCCGATCAGCATGCGCCTGATCTCGCTCGTGCCGGCGCCGATCTCGTAGAGTTTTGCGTCGCGCAGCAATCGTCCGGTTGCATAGTCGTTGATGTAGCCGTTGCCGCCGAGCAGCTGGATCGCGTCCAGCGCGCATTGCGTCGCCTTTTCGGCGGCGTAGAGAATGGCGCCGGCGGAATCCTCGCGGGTGGTCTCGCCGCGATCGCAGGATTTCGCCACCGCATAGACATAGGCGCGCGAGGCATTCATCGTCACATACATGTCGGCGACCTTGGCCTGCACCAGCTGGAACATGCCGATCGGCTGGCCGAACTGCTTGCGCTCGTGCACATAGGGCATCACGATATCGAGGCAGGCCTGCATGATCCCCAGCGGCCCCGCGGCCAGCACCGAGCGCTCGTAGTCGAGGCCCGACATCAGCACGTTGACGCCGCGACCGACCTCACCGAGCACGTTCTCCTCCGGCACTTCGCAGTCCTCGAACACCAGCTCGCCGGTGTCGGAGCCGCGCATGCCCAGCTTGTCGAGTTTCTGCGCGGTGGAGAAACCCTTCATGCCCTTCTCGATGATGAGGGCGGTGATGCCGCGGGATCCCGCGGCGGGATCGGTCTTGACGTAGACCACCAGCGTCTCGGCGATCGGTCCGTTGGTGATCCACATCTTGTTGCCGTTGATGACGTAGCGGTCACCCTTCTTCTCGGCCCGCGTCGTCATCGACACCACGTCGGAGCCGGCTCCCGGCTCCGACATCGCCAGCGCGCCGACATGCTCGCCGGAGATCAGCTTCGGCAGGTACTTGCGCTTCTGCGCGTCCGAGCCGTTGCGGCGCAACTGGTTGACGCAGAGGTTGGAATGCGCGCCGTAGCTGAGGCCGACCGACGCCGAGGCGCGCGAGATTTCCTCCATCGCGATGCAGTGCTCGAGATAGCCGAGACCCGAGCCGCCATACTCCTCCTCGACGGTAATGCCGTGCAGGCCGAGCGCGCCGAGCTTCGGCCACAGGTCGCGCGGAAACTGATTGCTCTTGTCGATCTCCTCGGCGCGTGGCGCAATCTCGTTGGCGGAGAAATCGCGCACGGTTTCGCGGATCGCGTCGGCGGTTTCGCCGAGATCAAAATTGAACATCCTGTGGGCGTTGGGAATCATCGGGGCTGCCTCCACTCGAAAATCGCTATTGTCGCGCAACGCGCACGCATTTCCCTATTGAAGACAGGAAATGCATCGCCAAATCAATCCCTTCGTTCGGCTGGAATCGCCTTCGCCCGGCCTTGCGCCCCGACCGACAACAGAGTGTAATTCGCCAAAATAACGCCGCCGGGATCAGCCACGGTGCGCATCGGGACGAACGAAACAGGAATCGAAAATGCACGGCACCATCGAGACCGACAAGGCCGCACAACAGCGCCTCGCACGCGAACTGGCCTACGCAACGCCGCTGAAGGATTTCCATCCCGGCGCGCCAAGACTGTTCCAGACGGACACGCTGTGGCCCTGGTTCGAGCGGCTGCGCAAGGAAGAGCCGGTGCATTATTGCAGCAATGCGCCGATCGAACCGTACTGGTCGGTGACCAAATACAACGACATCATGCATGTCGATACCAACGCCGCGATCTTTTCCTCCGACGTCAAGCACGGCGGCATCGCCATCCGCGACGTGCCGGAAGGCTACGACTGGCCGAGTTTCATCGCCATGGACGAGCCGCGCCACAGCGCGCAGCGCAAGACCGTATCGCCGATGTTCACGCCTGAACATCTCGACGAACTGGCGGTGCTGATCCGCGGACGCGTCTGCAAGGTGCTCGACGCCCTGCCCCGCAACGAGACCTTCGATTTCGTCGAACGCGTCTCCATCGAGCTGACCACGCAGATGCTGGCGACGCTGTTCGACTTCCCGTGGGAAGAGCGCCGCAAGCTGACGCGCTGGTCCGACGTGGCCACGGCGCTGCCCAAGAGCGGCGTCGTTTCCTCGGAGCAGGAGCGCCGGCGCGAGATGGACGAATGCGCCGCCTATTTCGAGCGACTGTGGAACGCGCGGGTGAATTCCGAGCCGCGGAATGACCTGATCTCGATGATGGCGCACAGCGACGCGACGCGGCAGATGGACCCGGACACCCTGATGGGCAACATCATCCTCCTGATCGTCGGCGGCAACGACACCACGCGCAACACCATGACCGGCTCGGTCCTGGCGCTGAACGAGAACCCGGATCAGTACCGCAAGCTGCGCGACAATCCGTCACTGATCGACACCATGGTGCCGGAGGTGATCCGCTGGCAGACCCCGCTGGCGCATATGCGGCGCACCGCGCTGGTCGATACCGAACTGGGCGGCAAGACCATCCGGAAGGGCGAACGGGTGGTGATGTGGTACGTCTCCGGCAACCGCGACGATGAGGTGATCGAGAACCCCGACAGCTTCATCATCGATCGCGCCCGACCGCGTACCCATCTGTCGTTTGGCTTCGGCATCCACCGCTGCCTCGGCATGCGGCTGGCCGAATTGCAGCTCAAAATTGTCTGGGAAGAGATCCTGAAGCGCTTCACTAATATTGAAGTTGTCGGGGAACCCAAGCGGGTGTATTCGAGCTTCGTCAAAGGCTACGAGTCTTTGCCGGTCCGCATTTCCTGACATTTTTCCCCAATAAGAGAATGTAAATTCCTTGATGAAAAACCAAGCCGCGGAGCAGGACGAGTTCCAGGAAAACTATCATGATATCCGCGATGCCGTCGCCAAATTGTGTGCTCAGTTTCCCGGCGAATACTGGCGCAAGCTCGACCGCGACATGGCCTATCCCAAGGCCTTCGTCGACGCGCTGACCGAGGCCGGTTACCTGTCGGTGCTGATCCCCGAGGAATATGGCGGCTCCGGGCTCAAAATTTCCGCAGCGGCGGCGATCCTTGAAGAGATCCAGCGCGCCGGCTGCAACGGCGGCGGCTGCCACGCCCAGATGTACACCATGGGCACGGTACTGCGGCATGGCTCCGATGCGCAAAAGGCGCAGTGGCTACCGAAGATCGCCACCGGCGAAGTCCGGCTGCAGGCCTTCGGCGTGACCGAGCCGACCTCCGGTACCGATACCACCTCGCTGAAAACTTTCGCGAAGAAGGACGAGAACGGGAACTACGTCGTCAACGGCCAGAAGATCTGGACCAGCCGCGCCGAACATTCCGACCTGATGCTGCTGCTGGCGCGTACCACGCCGAAGGACCAGTCGACCAAGCGCACCGACGGCCTGTCGGTGTTCCTGGTCGACATGAAGGAAGCCAAGGGCAACGGGCTCGAGATCCGCCCGATCCGCACCATGATGAACCACGCCACCACCGAGGTGTTCTTCACCGACCTCAAGGTGCCCGCCGCCAACCTGATCGGCGAGGAGGGCAAGGGCTTTCGCTACATCCTGTCCGGCATGAACGCCGAGCGCATCCTGATCGCCGCCGAATGCGTTGGCGACGCCAAGTGGTTCATCGCCAAGGCCTCGGCCTACGCCAAGGAGCGCGTGGTGTTCGGCCGACCGATCGGGCAGAACCAGGGCATCCAGTTCCCGATCGCCAAGGCCTATGCGGCGATGCGTGCCGCCGAGCTGATGGTCAAGGAAGCCACCCGCAAATACGAAGCCGGACTGGATTGCGGCGCCGAAGCCAACATGGCCAAGATGCTGGCGGCCGACGCTTCCTGGGACGCGGCCAATGCCTGCGTGCAGACCTTCGGCGGCTTTGGCTTTGCCGAAGAGTACGACGTCGAGCGCAAATTCCGCGAGACGCGACTCTATCAGGTGGCGCCGATCTCGACCAACCTGATCCTGTCCTACGTCGCCGAGCACGTGCTCGGCATGCCGCGCTCGTATTGACTTCTTTCTTCACCTCTCCCCGCTGGGGAGAGGTCGCCGCGGCTTCGCGGCGGGTGAGGGTTCTTCCTTCCGCGCAGCCCCCTCACCCGGATGCTGCGCATCCGACCTCTCCCCGGAGGGGAGAGGTGAGAGCCCGCTTCGCTCATTTCGGTTCGTGACTACGACTTGACTTTCGGGGAGACCACCCATGCTGCCACTTGAAGGACTGACCGTCGTCGCCGTCGAACAGGCGGTGGCCGCGCCGTTCTGCAGCTCGAGGCTGGCGGATGCCGGCGCCCATGTCATCAAGGTGGAGCGCCCGGAAGGCGATTTTGCCCGCGGCTATGACCACGCGGCAAAGGGCCAGAGCAGCTATTTCGTCTGGCTCAACCGTGGCAAGGATTCCGTGGTGATCGATCTCGCCACCCCGCAAGGCCGTCGCTCGCTGGAGGAGCTGATCGCCACCGCCGACGTGCTGTTGCAGAATTTGAAACCCGGCTCGATGGACAAGCTCGGCTTCACGCTGGAGCGTTTGCGAAAGGACTATCCCCGGCTGATCTGCTGCACCATTTCCGGCTACGGCGACGAAGGCCCCTATGCCCACCGCAAGGCCTATGACCTTCTGATCCAGGCAGAGAGCGGCCTCGCTTCGATCACCGGCGGCCCGGAAGGCCCGTCCCGCGTCGGTGTCTCCATCGTCGATGTCGCCACCGGCGCCGCAGCCCACGCTGCGATTCTGGAAGCGCTGATCGGCCGCTCCTTGTCCGGCCAGGGTGCCGACATCCGGATCTCGATGTTCGACGTGATGGCCGACTGGCTCACTGTGCCGCTGCTCAATGCCGAGGCCGGCAATCCACCGCAGCGCATGGGCCTCGCCCATCCCTCCATCGCGCCCTACGGCGTGTTCCGCTCCATGGATGGCAAGGGCATCCTGATCTCGATCCAGAGCGAACGGGAGTGGAAGGTGCTCTGCGCCCAGGTGCTCGGCGACGCCGCGCTGGCCAGCGACCCGCGCCTCGTCAACGGCGTCGAACGCGTGCGCAACCGCGCCTTCACCGACAAGACCGTGAGCGACGCGTTCGGATCCCTGAGCCGCGACGCGCTGCTGCAGCGGCTGACCGAGGCCGACATCGCCTTCGCCGAGGTCAACACCATGGCCGATCTGTCGGTGCATCCGCATCTGCGTCGCATCACCGTGGCGACGCCGAACGGCGAGGTCAGCTATCCCGCGCCGGCCGCGATCTTCGTCGACGCGCCGCGCAGCTACGGCGCCGTGCCGGCCATCGGCGAAGTGCAGAAGTAGCAGAAGGCCAGCCATGACCGACAAGCTCGATCTCGATCATCTCCGGACCTGGATCGGCCGCGCCGATGAGGCCTCCGACGTCGCCACCGCGCAGCTCGTCAAAGGGCTGCGCGCCACCTTGTTTCTCGACATCGGCAAGCCGCAGCCCGGTGACGCAGTACCGTTCACCACGCACTGGTGCCTGGCGCAGCCGGTGGCGCCGATGGACCAGCTCGGCCCCGACGGCCATCCCGCCCGCGGCGGCTTCCTGCCGCCGGTGCCGCTGCCGCGCCGCATGTGGGCCGGCGGCCAGCTTGAATTTCTCGACACGCTCCGCGTCGGCGACGTCGTGACGCGCGCATCGAAGATCCTCGACGTGACGCTGAAGACCGGCTCCACCGGCGCGCTGTGTTTTGTCAGCGTCGAACATCTCGTCACCACGCCGCGCGGCCTCGCCATCCGCGAACGCCAGGACCTCGTCTATCGCGACGCCCCTGCCAGCATGGCGCCCGCGCCGACTGTGGTCGAGGCGCCGGCGGCAAAGCATCGCGAGACGCACTACGCCGATCCCGTGCTGCTGTTCCGCTACTCCGCGCTGACCTTCAACGGCCACCGCATCCACTACGACCGCGACTACGCCACAAAGGTCGAGTTCTATCCCGGCCTGGTTTTCCACGGGCCGATGCAGGCGGCCTTGCTGGTGGAATTGTCAGCGAAACTGCACGGCGGCCAGGCGCCCGCCAAATTCAGCTACCGCGGCGTGCAGCCGCTGTTCGACGGCGCGGAGTTCTCGGTCAACGCCAACGAGACGGCGGAGGGACTGGAGGTCTGGACCGCCAATGACAAGGGCGCGCCAACCATGAAGGCGACGGCGAGCTGGTAGCGACCGACTGTCGTCGCCCGGCCTGCGCGCAATTGCGCGCCGGGACCGGGCGACCCAGTATACGCAGGCGGCGGTGAAGAAGCCGCGGCGCCAGCGTCTACTGGATCACCCGCATGCGCGGGTGATGACAGGCTGAGATTACGGACGATGACAGCCAGAGCATGTTGACTCTCCCGCCTTTCCCCTGATTGATCGGGGCCAATCGCTGCGAATGCAACGCCGCAAATGGGGAAACACATTGGCTCGCACCAAATCGAAATCCGTCACCGTCAAGGACGCCACACTCAACCTGATCCGGGCCTTCGGCATCAAGAAGGTGTTCGGCAATCCCGGCTCGACCGAACTGCCGTTCCTGTCGGACTGGCCGGACGATATCGATTACGTGCTCGGCCTGCAGGAAGCCTCGGTGATCGGCATGGCCGACGGCTATGCGCAGGCGACGCGCAATGCGTCCTTTGTCAACCTGCATTCCGCCGCCGGCGTCGGCCATGCCTTGGGCAACATCTACACCGCGCATCGCAACCAGACCCCGATGGTCATCACCGCCGGCCAGCAGGCGCGCAGCATCCTGCCGCTGCAGGCCTTCCTCTATGCCGAACGCGCCTCGGAATTCCCCCGCCCCTATGTGAAGTACAGCGTCGAGCCGGCGCGCGCCGAAGACGTCCCCGCCGCCATCGCACGGGCCTATTACGTGGCCATGCAGCCGCCCTGCGGGCCGACGTTCGTCTCGGTGCCGATCGACGACTGGACCCATCCGGCGCAGCCGATCGCGGCGCGACATGTCAGCCGCGAACTCGGTCCCGATCCCCAGGCGATGCACCAGCTTGTCGCCGCGCTTGGTAACAGCAAGAAGCCGGCATTGATTGTCGGCCCCGGCATCGACCGCGCAGAGGCAGTCGATCTCATGGTCCAGGTCGCGGAAAAGACCAGGGCCGCCGTCTGGGTCAGCCCGTTCTCGGCGCGCTGCAGCTTTCCCGAGCGGCATCCGCAATTCGCCGGCTTCCTGCATGCCTCGCCGGCGCAGCTATCCGACGCGCTGCACGAGCATGATCTGGTGGTGGTCATCGGCGCCCCGGTGTTCACCTTCCATGTCGAGGGCCACGCGTCGATTTTCGACGGCGGCACCGCGCTGTTCCAGATCACCGATGACACCACCTCGGCTGCGGTGATGCCGGTCGGCACCAGCATCATTGCCACCATGAAGCCGGCACTGACGTTGCTGCTGGAGATGCTGCCCGCCACCAGACGTACGGCTGCGCCGGGGCGCATCCTGCCGCCACCGCCCGCGGCCGGCGACCCGATTCCGGTCGACTACCTCCTGCACACGCTGGCGCAGGCGATGCCCGCGGACGCCATGCTGGTGGAGGAAGCCCCGTCGCACCGCCCGGCGATGCAGAAATTCATGCCGATGCGCGGACAGGATAGCTTCTACACCATGAGTTCCGGCGGCCTCGGCCACAGCCTACCGGCCTCGGTCGGCATGGCGCTGGGCTATCCGGACCGCCGTACCGTGTGCCTGATCGGCGATGGTTCCGCGATGTATTCGATCCAGGCGCTGTGGACTGCCGCGCAGCGCCGCCTGCCGCTCACCATTGTGGTCATCAACAATGCCGGCTATGGCGCCATGCGCTCGTTCAGCCAGGTGATGCAGGTGCGCAACGTGCCCGGCCTCGACCTGCCCGGCATCGACTTCGTCAAGCTTGCCCAGGGAATGGGCTGCGACGCCGTCCGCGTGAGCAAGGCGGCGGAACTTGCTGCAGCGCTCAAACGCGGCCTGCAGTATGACGGCGTCAGCCTTGTCGAAGTCGTCGTCGACAGCGCCGTGCCCGTGCTTTATGGACAAAAGCACTGATCTGACAGAGAAAATCGCGGGAACCAGAGCATGACTAACCGGATGAAAGACACCCCCGCCAAACCACACAGCTCGCATTGGGGTGCGTTCTCCGGTGAGTGGAAAGACAACAAGCTCGTCATCGTTCCGCACCCGATCGATCCCGATCCCAATCCGATCATCCAGAATTTTCCCGAGGCGCTACGCCACAAGGCGCGGATCGCCAAGCCGATGGTGCGCCGCGGCTGGCTGGAGAACGGCCCCGGCAAGGATGACCGCCGCGGCCGCGACGAATTCGTCGAGATGGAATGGGACGCGGTGCTTGACCTGCTCGCCGCCGAGCTGAAGCGCGTCAACGATCAATTCGGCGCCAAAGCGGTGTTCGGCGGCTCCTATGGCTGGTCGAGTGCGGGCCGCTTCCATCATGCCCAGAGCCAGCTGCACCGCTTCCTCAACGTTGCGCTCGGCGGCTATGTGCGCTCGGTGAACAGTTACTCGGCCGGCGCCTCGATGGTGATCCTGCCGCATGTTCTCGGTAACTACGATGACGTCTCGCGCAAGAACGTCGCCTGGGACGAGATCGTTGCCTACACCGATGTGATCCTCGCTTTCGGCGGCATGGCCACGAAGAATTCGCGCGTTGCCTCCGGCGGCATCAGCCGCCACACCGAACATCAGGACATGGTCGCGGCCTCCAGGCGCGGCTGCCAGCTGGTGCTGATCAGCCCGCTGAAGAGCGACCTGCCCGACGAGGTCAACAACGAATGGGTGCCGGTGAAACCGGGCACCGACACGGCCTTGATGCTGGCGCTGGCGCATACGCTGGTGAGCGATGATAGCCACGACCGCGGCTTCCTCGACAGCCACTGCGTCGGCTGGACGGCCTTCGAAGACTATCTGATGGGTCGCAGCGACGACCAGCCCAAGGATGCCGCCTGGGCGGCTGGGATCACCGGCGTCGACGCCGACGACATTCGCGCCATGGCGCGCCGCCTGCCCGGCAAGCGCGTGCTGGTCACTGTCGCGCATTCGCTGCAGCGCGCCGAGCACGGCGAGCAGCCGGTGTGGATGGCTTCCGTGTTGACGGCCATGCTTGGCCAGCACGGCCTGCCCGGCGGCGGTTACAATTACGCGCTCGGCGCCATCGCCAATTACGGCCGCCGCCACAACGCCGTGCCGATCGCCGCGCTGCCGCAGGGCAAGAACAACGTCGGCGACTTCATTCCGGTCGCCCGCATCAGCGATATGCTGCTCAATCCGGGCGCGCCGTTTGACTACAACGGCCAGCGCCTCGCCTATCCCGATATCAAGCTGGTCTATTGGGCCGGTGGTAACCCGTTCCATCATCATCAGGACCTCAACCGGTTGCGCCGCGCTTTCGCCGCGGTCGATACGCTGGTGGTGCACGAGATCGCCTGGACCGCGACGGCAAGGCACGCCGACATTGTGCTGCCCTGCACCATGACCCTGGAGCGCGAGGACATCGGCGGCGCGCCGACCGATCCGCTGATGGTGGCGATGCATCGTCTGGCCGAGCCGTTCGGCGAGGCCCGCGACGACTACGACATTTTCACCGGGCTTGCCGAGCGCATGGGCTGCAAGGAAGCCTTCACCGAGGGCCGCACCTCCGGACAATGGCTGCGTCATCTCTACAGCTTCACGCGGGATGGTCTCGCCGCACGCGGCCTCGAGGCGCCAGACTTCGATACGTTCTGGGCGCGCGGCGAACTCACGCTGCCGCAGCTCCCGCATGACGGCGGCAGCATCCGCGCCTTCCGCAACGATCCGGCCGGCAAGCCCTTACCGACGGCCAGCGGCAAGATCGAGATCTTCTCGGCAAAGGTCGCCAGCTTCAACTATGCCGATTGTCCCGGCCATCCCAGCTGGATTCCGCCGGTCGATGTGATCAGCGAGGCGACGCCGCTGCAACTGGTCGCCAACCAGCCGGCCAGCCGCCTGCACAGCCAGTTCGATTTCGGCGGCCACAGTTCGGCCGAGAAGCGCCGCGGCCGCGAGGTGGCGCGCATGAACCCCACCGACGCCGGCGCGCGCGGCATCGCCGACGGCGACATCATCAGGCTGTTCAATGACCGTGGCGCCTGCCTGGCGGCTGTCGTCGTGACCGAAGACATCATGCCAGGCGTCGTGCAACTGCCCACCGGCGCCTGGTACGATCCCGAGGACATCAACGAAGACAAGCCGCTGTGCGTGCACGGCAACCCGAACGTGCTGACCCGCGACGTCGGCACCTCGAGCCTGGCGCAGGGCTGCACCGGCCAGCTCACCACAGTGCAGGTGGAGAAATTCGTCGGCAACCTGCCGCCGATCCAGGCCTATGACCCGCCGGTGGCGGTGCCACGTACGCCGCCCCGGCTCGAAGCGGCAGAGTAGAGCTTCTTTTTCCTTCTCCCCTTGTGGGAGAAGGTGGCACGGCCGAAGGCCGTGACGGATGAGGGGGAGTGCCGGGCTCGGAGCTCGTGGCACCCCTCATCCGTCTCGAACCGCTTCGCGGTTCGATCCACCCTCTCCCACCTAGCGAAGCGAAGCTTCGCGCGGGGGAGAGGGAAGGAAGAGAGCTATCGCTACTTCCCGAAATCTTCGCGCATCTTCGCCTGGATCTTGGCCATGCCGCCGATCCAGCGATCGTAGTTCTCGGTCTTCTTGCGCATGTAGTCGATCACCTGCGGGTGCGGCAGGATCAGAAACGTCTCGGCTTCGATGCCCTCAAGCGCATCCTTCGCCACCTGCTCGGGGGTCAGGTCGCCGTCGCCTGATTGCGGGCCCTTGGGGATCGAGCGCAGCATGTTGGTGTCGACGCCCTGGGGGCACAGGATCGACACCTTGATGCCATCGGCACGGTGCGAGATCGCGAGATTTTCGGCAAAGCCGACCGCGGCATGCTTGGTGGTCGAATAGGCGGGGCTGCCGACCTGCGACAACAGCCCCGCGGCGGAAATCGTGTTGAGGAAATAGCCGCCGCCGCGCGCCTTCATCAGCGGGATCAGATGGCGGGCGGCGTAGACGTGAGCCATCACGTGAATCGCCCAGCTCTTGGCCCACGGCTCGTCGGAGGTCCCGCCGGCGTTGACCGTTAGCGGATCGAAGCCGCCGCCGATGCCGGCGTTGGAGCAGAACAGCGCGATCGGGCCAAAGCGTTGCTCGGTCTCCGCGATCACATGGACGATGTCCGCCTCAACGCCGACGTCGCATCTGAATGCCGCGCCATCGATCGACGCGGCCACCGCTTCTGCGCGCGGGAGATCCAGATCGGCGACGATGACTTTTGCTGCGCCGGCGCGATGGAAGGCTTCACACAGCGCCTGGCCGATGCCGTTGCCGCCTCCGGTCACGACGACGACCTTGCCAACCACCTGCATGGATACACTCCGCTGTTGAGTGCTCAGGCGAGAACGAGGTCGAGCACAGCGGTATAATGGCAGGCGGCGCCGAGCAGCACAAATCCATGCCAGATGGCATTCTGGAAGCGCAGCCGCTGCCAGGCATGGAAGATCACGCCGAAGGAATACAGCATGCCGCCGGCGGCGATGAACCACAGCGTCATCGACGGCAGCGAGGCAAGGCCTGCATCATAGGCCATCATGCCGCTCCAGCCCATCGCCAGATACAGTGCGACGGCGACCTTGTCGTAACGTCCCGGCAGGAACAGCTTGATGGCAACCCCGACAATGGCCACGCACCACACGCCGGCCAGCAACGCCAGCGCGAATGCGCTGTCCCTGATCTGCGAGAAGATCGGCGTATAGGTCGCCGCGATCAGGATGTAGATCGCCGAATGATCGAACCGCCGCAGCAGCCATTTGCGCGGCGACACCGGCCACAGGTTGTAGGCGGCAGAGAAACCAAGCATGGCCAGCAGGCCGGCGGCATAGATCGAGACGGTGAGCAACGCGGAGCTTGGGGCGAACACCGCCGCCAACACGATCAGTGCCGTGGCGGCAATCAGCCCGGAGAACACGCCGAGCCCGTGGACGATGCCGTCGGCGATCAGCTCGGCGCGATCGTAGTTCCAGCGCACCGAGCCCTTGACCGCGCTGGCAGAATGCGCGGCATATTCCTTCAGTCTGAAAATCTTGTTCATGGCAGATCCGGGCGGCAGCAACGTTGGACCAAAGGCATGACATCACCGCTTGCGGCGACGTGACACTCATACTCCACGGCAGGTGAATCGAACAACGGCTTTTGGCCGCTAAAGGCGTCAATCGTAAGGCTTGATTTTTATGCGCTCATCGCCACCTTCTATTGGTCAGTATTGATCATTTTCATGAACATTGAGTCACTTGGCAGGCGCCCCGCACAGACATGGCTTCCAGTCTCTCTGAACTTGTCGAGGAGGCCCGCCTGTCTGCACGCGCGTTGCTGGACTATGGCGAAGGCCTGTTCAATCCGACGGTGCGACTGGGTGTCACGGGCCTGTCACGCGCCGGCAAGACGGTGTTCATTACCGCGCTGGTGCACGGCCTGACCCGCGGCGGCCGCTTTCCGGTGTTTGAATCGCTGGCCACCGGACGGATCGCCGGGGCCCGACTGGCGCCGCAGCCCGACGATGCCGTGCCGCGTTTTGCTTATGAAGACCATGTCCGCACCCTGATCGACGAACGGCGCTGGCCGAACTCCACGGTGGACATCAGCGAGTTGCGCCTGGTCATCGACTACCAGCGCCGCAACGGCGCCGACCGCACGCTGACCGTCGACATCGTCGACTATCCCGGCGAGTGGCTGCTGGATCTCCCGCTGCTCAACAAGAGCTATGAGCAATGGTCGGCGGAAAGCCTGGCCCTCGCCCGGCAGGGTCCGCGCGCAGCGATTGCCTCGGAATGGCTCGCGCATCTCGGCACGCTTGAAGCCATTGGCCGCGAGAACGAACAGGCGACATTGATCGCGGCAAGACTGTTTACCGACTATCTGCGCGCCTGCCGCGACGAGCGCTTTGCCATGAGCCTGCTGCCGCCCGGCCGCTTCCTGATGCCGGGCAACCTGGCGGGCTCGCCGGCGCTGACCTTTGCGCCGCTCGACGTTCCGGTCGACACTGCGGCACCCGATGGCTCGCTGTGGGCGATGATGCGGCGGCGCTATGAGGCCTACAAGGACGTCGTGGTCCGGCCGTTCTTCCGCGACCACTTCTCCCGGCTGGACCGCCAGATCGTGCTGGTCGATGCGCTCGCAGCGTTCAATGCCGGACCGGAGGCGCTGCACGACCTCGAAGCGGCATTGGCCGGAATTCTCGACTGCTTCCGGATCGGCCGCAGCACCATTTTGAGCCAGCTGTTCCGGCCACGGGTCGATCGCATCCTGTTCGCCGCCACCAAGGCCGATCACCTGCATCATCTCAGCCACGATCGGCTTGAGGCAGTGTTGCGGCGAACCGTGGACAAAGCCGTGGCACGCTCCGAACTGGCCGGCGCCGCGGTGGACGTGGTGGCGATCGCCGCCGTCCGCGCCACCAGGGAGGCCCAGGTACAGCGTGGCCGTGACAAATTGCCCTCCATCCTCGGCACTCCCGCCGCGGGCGAGGTCGCCAATGGCGAAAGCTTCGACGGCGAGACGGAAGTGGCGACCTTCCCCGGCGACCTGCCGACGGATCTCGACGGCTTTTTCGGCGGCGGCTTCAGCGGCCTGTCGAGCACCGCGGCGGACAAGGCCGATTTCCGCTTCCTGAAATTCCGTCCCCCGCTGCTCGAGCGCCAGGGCGCCGAGGAGCCGGCGCTGCCTCACATCCGCCTCGACCGCGCGCTCCAGTTCCTGATCGGAGACAGGCTGCAATGACATCGACCCCGCGGCGCCCGGCCACGTTCCGGCTCGACGATCCCCATGTCATCGTGATGGATGCCGACGACGACGCCGGACGGCTGGCGCGCGGCACGGTGCGGATCACGCCGGAGGCCGACGCCATGGCCATGCCGATGGTCATCGATGCGCCGCAGATCGCGGCACGTACCGGCTTTCGCTGGGGTACCCTGTTCTGGAGCGCGCTGGGCGGTCTGGTGCTGCTCGGCTTCGGACTCAGCGTCACCCATCTGGTCGAGGACCTCTACGCCCGCAACGAAGGGCTGGGCTATTTCGGACTGACGCTGGCGGCGCTGGCGGCCATTGCACTGGTGGTGATCATCGCCCGCGAGGCGATGGGCCTGATGCGGCTGGCCACCATCGAGAGCCTGCACCTGCGGGCGCTTGACGTTCTCGCCAGCGATGACCGCACCGCGAGCCGGGCCGTCGTCCACGACCTGCTCAAGCTGGCGCATCGCAACCCGCAGCTGGCGCGGGCGCGCGGCGCGCTGCAGAGTCATGCCGACGACATCATCGACGGCGCCGACATGATCAAGCTGGCGGAGCGCGAACTGATGGGGCCGCTGGACATCGAGGCGCGCCGCCTCGTCTCCGTTGCTGCGCAAAGAGTCTCGGTGGTCACCGCGATCAGCCCGCGCGCGCTGGTCGACGTGCTGTTCGTGGCGGCTGCAGCGGTGCGGCTGGTGCGGCAACTGGCGCTGCTCTATGGCGGCCGGCCCGGCGCGCTCGGCATGATCCGGCTGATGCGCCATGCCATCGGCCACCTCGCCATCACCGGCGGCATGGCGGCCAGCGACAGCATGATCCAGCAGATGCTCGGCCACGGCATTGCGGCGAAGCTGTCGCAGCGGCTCGGCGAAGGCATCTTGAATGGCCTGCTCACCGCGCGGCTCGGCCTCGCCGCCATCGATGTCACAAGGCCGCTGCCGTTCACCGCGTTGCCGCGCCCGGTGCTGAGCGATCTCGCGAAGGATCTGTTGCGGAAACGGGATGGCGAGGAGTGACTAGACGTGTCGTCCCCGCGAAGGCGGGGACCCACAACCACCGTCATTGAAATTGAAACGGCCGAGGCGAGACCACATCCCTGTCAGCAGATCGCCGGCGTGTATGGGTCCCCGCCTTCGCGGGGACGACACCGAGTTTGCTGCGATTCAACGTGACGCCAATAGAGTGCCCGACGGGGCCATCGCCAGCGCCGGCCACTTGTAGAACGGCGTGTCCGGCGGCGGGTTGAGGTCGGGGGTCCAGCCGGTGAGCTTGTCCATCGCATAGGTCTTCATTGCCACCCCACGCCACACCGTATCGACCACGGCGACGCGCTCGAGCACCGCCGGCGTCGCGGCCAGCAGTGCGCGGCCCTCGTCGTTGGTCTGTGCGACGTAGAGCCCGGCATGATCCCTGATCAGCGTCAGGCCGGGATCGCGGAAGCCGAGGAAGCGCGCGCGCTGATTGACCTGCACGACCGGCACCTTGTCCTTCAGATGCCAGCGCAGCATGGCGTAGGTGCGATAGTCGGTCGTCGCTATCCAGGTCGCGCCGGCGCGGTCCATCTCCACCAGCGCGCGCGCCGCCAGCGGTCCGTAGCCGGCCTCGCCGCCGATCGGATCGGCCCGGCCGATCAGATTCCACGGGCTGGCGACACAATACAGGAAGACCAGCAGCACCAGCGCAATGCCCGAGCCGATCGCGGCCTTCATCCACGGCACGGCCGACCGGACCATCCAGGCCGGCCAGCGCTCGCGCGGCAGCAGCGTGATGTTGATCGCGGCGGCGGCGAAGCCGGCAGGCCACAGGAACATCGCCCAGGTATCGCCGATCCGCAGCGTCAGCGACTTCCAGACGAAATAAGCAAACGGCGCCAGCACGCAGCTCGACAGCAGGATCGCCACCGGCTCGCGCCGGCGATAGCCGCGCCACGCGGTGACCAGCACCGCCGACAGCACCACCGGAAACAGGATCGGACCGACCTGACCGAACTGCAGGCCGAGAAAATCGCCGAGCGTGCGCAGCGACATCGCGTTGTCGGTAGTGGCGCGCACGAACTGGAACTTGAACGACGCCCAGTCGTGCCCGGCATTCCAGATCAGCACCGGCGACGACACCACGAAGGCGATCAACACGGCGGTCCACGGATACGGGCTACGCAGCCAGCGCCCGCGCCAGGCCGGCACCAGCATGAAGGCCAGCACCGCGGGCACCAGCATGACCACGGTCAGTTTCGACAGCAGCGCCAGCCCGGCGAACAGGCCGACGGCCAGCCACCACCGTCCGTCGTCGCTTTCCGCCAGCCGCACCAGCGACCAGATCATCGCCACTGCGAACGGGATCATCGCCACGTCCGGCGCGACCTTGGCCATCAAGAGCCCGTAATACAGTGCCGCCTCCGGCATCAGCACCGCGAACGCCACCGCGCGAAAATCGTGGGTGACGCGGCGCACGATGTCGCCGAGCAGCAGTTGCGTCACCGCCATCGCCAGCAGGCCGGCGAAGCGCACCCCAAAATTCGTGTCGCCGAAGATCGCGGTACCGAGCCGGATGAACCAGGCGATCATCGGCGGATGATCGAGGAACGACAGCACGCTCTCCTTCGACCAGGTCCAGTAATAGGCCTCGTCGGTGCGCAGGTCGAACACCCCGGCATAGATCCCGCGCATCGCGGTCAGCGCGGCGACCAATGCGATCAGCGCGAACAGCGAGCGGCGCGAAAGGTTCGGATCTGTGGGCTGGACCATGCTCATGGCGGAGCTTTTGGGCGGCCTGCGGCATGGTGTCAACTTGTTGACATCACTGGCGCAAAGCGCAGCAAAACGAGGGCGGACGGTAGCAACGCCGGCGGTCTCCCTCTAGGGTCGGGCGATGAGCGCGCCCCAACAGAGCAGCGAGGCGATCGGCCCGATGATCGAAGCAACGCCAACAGCCCGCGGCGCCACGCTCCGCGGCTTCAGCGTCCGGCAGTTGCGGCTGGCCTGCGGGACGGTGCTGTTCAGCTATCTGATCAGTCATTTCCTGAATCACGCGCTGGGCAACATTTCGCTGGCCGCGATGGCGTCCGGCATGACCATCCACACCCGGTTCTGGCAGTACACGCCGGTGGCCGTGACGTTCTATGCGGCCGCCACCATCCATGCCGGGCTCGGCATCTGGGCGCTGTATGAGCGGCGGCAGTTCCACAGGAAAGCAATCGAGCCGCTGCAGCTCGTCCTCGGCCTCAGCATTCCCGCGCTGGTCATCGCACACATCGTCAGCATGCGCCTCAGCGGCGTGCTGTTCGAGCAGGAACGCGGCTACGAGCAGGTGTTGTACGCTTACTGGGTCGCCAATCCGTTGAAGATGTGGCTGAGCTACCTCACCATCCTGATCGCCTGGATCCATGGCTGCATCGGGCTGTATTTCTGGCTGCGGTTGAAGGCGTGGTTCAGACCCGCGGCGCCCACGCTGCTGGCCGTCGCCGTGCTGATCCCGACGCTGGCCCTGCTGGGACTCTACCAAAGCGGGCGCACGGTGGTGCGCGACAGCGCTGCGCCGGAATGGCAAAGGCAGAATCTGTCGATCGGGGAAATGGGCACACCAGAGCAACAGGCCGTGCTCGACGATATCGCCAATGGCCTGCTGCTCGGCTATTGCGCGCTGCTCGGGCTGGCGCTGGCCGGGCGCGGAGGGCGGGCGCTGCTCGACCGCCGCGGCGGCATGATCAGCCTGTCCTATGGCAATGGGCGGACCATCCGCGTGCCCAGGGGCCTCAGCGTACTGGAGGCCAGCCTGCGCTACCAGATGCCCCACGCCAGCGTCTGCGGCGGCCGCGCCCGCTGCTCGACCTGCCGCATCCGGGTG
>DATCUS010000349.1:0-9562 GCA_036561845.1 Tardiphaga sp.
CGGAGCCGGCCACCACCGGCGCGCGGCCGCATGACATTCCGCCGCAGCCGGCGCGTCCGGATCAGGATGCGCAGGATGCCGGTGCCAAACCGGCGCTGCCGCCGGCTCCGGCGGAGAAGATGGCGCCGCCGATTCCGGCGAAGTGACGCTAGGCGGCGTCCGGGTCGATCACGGCCAGCGTGATCCAGTGCGCTTCTAGCGCCGGCGTTACTGTGTTTTCGATCTCGATGATCACGGCCCAGGACGATTGCACCGACACCTGCCGCGCCTTCAGACCGACCAGCGTGAACTTGCCGCGCACGCGCTGGCCGGATTTCACCGGACTCATGAAGCGCACCTTGTCGAAACCGTAATTGACGCCCATTCGCGTGCCGTGCACGCCGGGCAGGGCGTCGAACGCCAGCACCGACAGCAGCGACAGCGTCAGAAAGCCGTGCGCGATGGTGCCGCCGAACGGTGTCTCGGCCAACGCGCGTTCGGGGTCGGTATGGATGAACTGATGGTCGCGCGTAGCGTCGGCAAAGGTGTCGATCATCGTCTGGTCGACCGTCTGCCAGTCGGAGACCAGTTCGCGGCCATTGAGCAGGGCGCGGTAGTCGCCCATCGGAATCAGCTTGCGCCGGATCGCCTCGGCTTCAGCGGCGCGTTTCTCGTCTGACAAATGGCGATCCTCAAAATCTTGCGGTCTCGGTGCGGCTTCTAGCAGACAGAGGGATCCAATGCGCCAGAAGCTGTCAGTCCGGGAGCGAGCGCACCAGCGCGAGCGAACCTCAGCCGCTCCAATTGGAGCGGCGGGGAATCTCGACATGGGACGGTGAACATTCCGAGATTCCGGGCCTGCATCGACCGGCTTCGCCGTCCGCTGCATCCCGGAATGACAGCCTGCTCTCAGCGCACCAGCACGTTCCTGAACTGCCACGGATCCGAGGTGTCGATGTCCTCGGGGAACAGGCCGGGTCGGCCCGCCAGCGGGGTCCAGTCGGTGTAGTAGCCCTTCACCGGGCCGAGATAGGGGCCCTGGATTTCCAGCAGACGATGGAAATCGATCTCGTCGGCTTCGACGATGCCCTCGTTCGGATGCTCCAGCGCCCACACCATGCCGCCGAGCACGGCGGAGGTGACCTGCAGGCCGGTGGCGTTCTGGTAAGGCGCCAGTTCGCGTGTCTCCTCGATCGAGAGCTGCGAGCCGAACCAGTAGGCGTTCTTGCCGTGGCCGTAGAGCAGCACGCCGAGTTCGTCGATGCCGTCGACGATTTCGTTCTCGTCGAGAATGTGGTGCTTCTCCTGCATCTTGCCGGAGCCGAACATCTCGTGCAGCGACAGCACGGCGTCATCGGCCGGATGATAGGCGTAGTGGCAGGTCGGCCGGTACACCGCGGTGCCCGAGGCGTCGCGCGCCGTAAAATAGTCGGCGATCGAGATCGACTCGTTGTGGGTGACGAGGAAGCCGTATTGCGCGCCGCGCGTCGGGCACCAGGTGCGCACGCGGGTGTTGGCGCCGGGCTGCATCAGGTAGATCGCCGCGCCGCAGCCGGCCTCGTGGGTGTGGGCGTTTTCCGGCATCCATTTCTCATGGGTGCCCCAGCCCAGTTCGGACGGCTGCACGCCTTCCGACAGGAAGCCTTCCACCGACCAGGTGTTGACGAACACCTCCGGCTCCTTCGGCTTCTTGGCGCGCTGGGTGTCGCGTTCGGCGATGTGGATGCCCTTGACGCCGGTCTGGCGCATCAGGTCCGCCCATTCGGCGCGGGTCTTCGGCTCCGGTGCGTTGAGCTGCAGGTCGGCGGCGACGTTCAGCAGCGCCTGCTTGACGAAGAACGAGACCATGCCGGGGTTGGCGCCGCAGCAGGAGACGGCCGTGGTCGAGCCGGGCTTGCGTGCCTTCTTGGCGGCCAGCGTCGCCTCGCGCAACGCGTAGTTGGAGCGGGCTTCCGGTCCCTTGGTGGCGTCGAAATAGAAGCCGAGCCAGGGCTCGTTGACGGTGTCGATGTAGAGCGCGCCGAGTTCGTTGCACAGCTCCATGATGTCCTTCGAGCCGGTATCGACCGACAGGTTGACGCAGAATCCCTGGCCACCGCCCTCGGTGAGCAGCGGCGTCAGCAACTCGCGATAGTTCTCTTTGGTCAGCCCCTGCTGGATGAAGCGCACGTTGTGCTTCTCGCAATGCGCCTTGCGGCCCTCGTCCTTGGGATCGAGCACGGTGACGCGCGACTTGTCGTAATCGAGATGCCGCTCGATCAGCGGCAGCGTGCCCTTGCCGATCGAGCCGAAGCCGACCATCACGATGGGGCCGGAGATTTTTGCGTAGATCGGCGGGGTGGGGGATGGGGACATCAGCTTATCGCTCCAGACAGGATCAGGATGAATGCGCGGCTTCGCGCCGGTTGGGAAGGGACAGTGGCGGTGTGACGTCAGAATGAAATGTCACGACCGGAAGTTCGATATCGGTATTGAACGCCCAGCTCAGCTCCGTTCGCCGACCTCGAGAACCGTGAGCGAACGTGGTTCCCCCGACGGCGTCTCGAAATCAATCGATTGCCCGGCGGAAAGGCCGATAAGCGCGGCTCCGATCGGGGTCAATACCGAAATTCGCCCGGTCTCCACATCGGCGGAGGGTGGATAGACCAAGGTGACGTGCTTTTCCCGCCCGCTGGTATCGTCGCGGAATGTCACGCCGGACTCCATGCTGACGATGCCGGGCAACGGATCGGAATCCGGCACAATGGTCGCGCGCTCGATCTCGCGGGCCAGAAAATCGGCGGTCACAGGATACTTCTCGGCAGCGGCCACGGCCAGCACGTCGAGACGTTCACGGTCGCTGCTTCGCAGTGTGATGCACGGCAGCTTTGTACGAAGGGAATGAGTCATGGGGTTCACAGCCAAATGAGGCCCGGCGCGCAGCGCGCACGAGCATTTCAAAAGAGATGAGGATGTTGAAATCGAACAAGCCCGGATAGCACGCGCGCGTGCGTCCGGGTCACATTCCTGCTTGAAGGTGACCGGCGCGGAGCAGTAAGCGGTTGCGGGGCAGGTTCGTCATGATGCTCGGAACCTATGTGTCCTGCAGCGAAAGTCAACCGGCCGCGGCGCGTTGACAGGCGTGACGCCGATCGACCCGGGGTTGACAATCAGCTGCGACGTTTCGCCGTCACTTCGATTTCGACTTTCATTTCCGGTCTGTACAGCCCGGCGACCACCAGCAGGGTGGCGGCCGGGCGGATCTCGCCGAGATGGGCGCCGGTGACCGCGAACACCGCATCGGCGTCGCCTGCATCGGTGATGTAATAGGTCGCGCGCACGATGTCGGCCATCGCGAAGCCCGCTTCCTCCAGCGCAGCGCCGATGGTCTTGAAGCAGTTCTGCGTCTGCGCCGTGACATCGTCGGGCATCGTCATGGTGGTGTAGTCGTAGCCGGTGGTGCCGGCGACGAAGGCGAAATCGCCATCGACCACCGCGCGGCTGAAGCCGGCGGTCTTTTCGAACGGCGATCCGGTGGAAATCAGGCGGCGGGTCATGGCGGGGTCCTCGGAATCAAACAGGTCCGGAAATGCTGTCTATCGGCGTTCGAATCAAGCCGCGTCCGCCAGTTCGAGGCGGCGGGTCGACGCGCGGCGGACCCATTTACCGCTCCCCAAGATGATCCCACGGGCGCCATCCAGCGCACCGGGCTTCAATCGCAGGCCGAGCAGGCGATCGCGTTCGAACGGGCCGGGCAGCGCCAGCTCCGCCATCCCGTCCTGCGAGAAGCCGAAGCGGCTGTAATAGGGCTCGTCGCCGAGCAGCACGATGGCGCCGTGTCCCAGCGTCTTCGCCGCGGCGATGGCGTGCTGCATCAGCGCCGCGCCAATGCCGAGTTCGCGCACCGTGGGATCGACCGCCAGGGGGCCGAGCATCAGTGCGGCCCGGCCCCCGGCGTCGACATGCCAAAGCCGGATCGTGCCGACCAGCCGGCCCTGATACGCCACCGAGAAGGCGAGGCCTTCGGCGGGCAGTCGTCCGTCACGCAGCCGCTGGCAGGTGCGGGCATGGCGCGAATCGCCAAAGCACACGTCCAGCAGGGATTCACGGGCGGCGACGTCGGAGCCACGTTCCGCACGGATCTCGTACGGGCGGGCTGCCATGGGCAGGGCAACAGGGGTGGTGGTGGCGGTCTCGTGCAGATCGGTCATGGCATGTCGGTCCCCACTCCGCTGTCGCGGAGTGTTGTCATCCGGAATGGAAGGTGACGGGATGGGAGCCGGCCGACCGGCTCCCCGCTTACTTCTCCCTCCCCCGCAAGCGGGGGAGGGAAGAAAGAACTCAGATGTGGAACGTGCGCAGCGGCGGGAAGCCGTTGAACGCCACCGACGAGTAGGTCGACGTATAGGCGCCGGTGCCTTCGATCAGCAGCTTGTCGCCGATCTCGAGGGTGACGGGGAGCGGATACGGCAGCTTTTCGTACATCACGTCGGCCGAATCGCAGGTCGGGCCGGCCAGCACGCAGGGCGTCATCTCGGCGCCGTCGTGGCGCGACTTGATGGCGTAGCGGATCGACTCGTCCATGGTCTCGGCGAGACCGCCGAACTTGCCGATGTCCAGGTACACCCAGCGCACATCGTCCTCGTCGCTCTTCTTGGAGATCAGAACGACTTCGGTCTCGATGATCCCTGCATTGCCGACCATGCCGCGGCCGGGCTCGATGATGGTCTCCGGGATCGCGTTGCCGAAATGCTTGCGCAGCGCACGGAAGATCGAACGGCCGTACTGCACGACCGCCGGGACTTCCTTGAGGTACTTGGTCGGGAAGCCGCCGCCCATATTGACCATGGACAGGTTGATGCCGCGCTCCGCGCAGTCGCGGAACACCGACGACGCCATCGCCAGCGCGCGGTCCCACGCCTTCACCTTGCGCTGCTGCGAGCCGACATGGAACGAGATGCCGTAGGGCTCGAGGCCAAGACGCTTGGCGAGTTCGAGCACGTCGACAGCCATTTCCGGATCGCAGCCAAACTTGCGCGACAGCGGCCACTCGGCGCCGGCGCAGTCGTAGAGGATGCGGCAGAACACGCGGGCGCCGGGGGCGGCACGCGCAATCTTCTCCACCTCTGCGGTGCAGTCGACCGAGAACAGGCCGATGCCGAGCGCGTGGGCGCGCGCGATATCGCGTTCCTTCTTGATGGTGTTGCCGAACGAGATGCGGTCAGGCGTGGCGCCGGCGTCGAGCGCCATCTGGATCTCCTGCACCGACGCGCAGTCGAAGCACGAGCCCATGGAGGCGAGCAGCGACAGCACTTCCGGCGCCGGATTGGCCTTCACCGCATAGAACACGCGGCTGTCCGGCAGCGCCTTGGCGAAGCTCTGGAAGTTGTCGCGCACGACTTCGAGATCGACCACGAGACAGGGCTCGAGGTCCTGACCTTCGTTGCGGCGAGCGCGGAGGAATTCCTGAATACGTTCGGTCATAGCACTCTCCCAAACGGCCCAGCGACGGGTCACGTTCAAAAAATGATGTCGGCTCAGCACTCCCGGACCCAGACGCGCGATGGAGGCGCGGCAAAGCCGAAAGTACAGACCGTAAGTGCTGCCGTGGATTGGTTGGGAGTGATCCCGCCCGCACACCTGGCAATGAAGGACAAGCCTCTTCGGTATTCGCGCTGGCTGATGGAAAGCCAGCAGAGACCAAAAAAGCCCGATCCGTCGTTGCTTTAAGTCGCGTCCCCCGTTGAGAACGAGGTGCGCCGGTTCGCCTCCGGCTGCCAGTCACGGTTGCAAGGATCAAAGTCGCCTTCATCGGCATCCCTGGAGAGAGATGCTGGCCTTGCGATTTGCACCGCGAGACCCTCGGCTTCCTTGTCCCTTGGCGGCTGTCCGGCCTCTTGTCCGGATACCTACCGACTGACACACGACCACAGGCACGTGCGAAATTGGGCAAGAGTGCAAATAGGTCCTTTGACTCGGTGGTGCAAGATTTTTCTTGGGGTGTGGATCAATTTGTTCGACACGGCTGCTCAACGTTGCAAACAAGACGCAGCGAGCCGCTCAACATGAACGAACGTTAAGCTAGCTTAAGGAAGTGTGAGCGCTTGGCGCTTGCGGGCAAGGGGTTGCGACGCCTGGATGACTTAGCGGAGCGTCACCTTCTTCCTTCCTTCTCCCCTTGTGGGAGAAGGTGGCACGGCCGAAGGCCGTGACGGATGAGGGGCTACTGGGCTCGGAGTTCGCGGCACCCCTCACCCGTCTCGACCGCTTCGCGGTCGATCCACCCTCTCCCACAAGGGGAGAGGGGAAGGAAGACTCAGCCGCGCCTGGTGAACGGTTCGATGCGCTGCGCTGAGCGGATGAAGGCGATCATGATGGCGACGCCGGCGAGAAACAGCAGCACCTGCAGGATGTGCTCGCCCAGGGTGTCGAGGCCGAACAGGATCGACAGCGCCCAGCCGCCCGCAAACGCCGCGCCGAACACCTCGGCGCCGATCAGAATCGCGGCGGAGATCACGGTGACGACGCTGGGCCAGTAGATCCGGCGGGGGGCGGTGGAGGTGGTCATGTCTGAAGTCCTGTTTCGGCCGGCAATCTCTCCGAAAATGCCCGCTGCGGCAAGCGCTAAAGGGCCCAAAAAAGCCCCATCGCGTGGTATAGAAGCGAGCTCGAATAGCCGGCAAATCAGGATTTGTGATGTCAGACACCTTGGATTCAGTGGTCACCCCGTCGCAGGCGCCCGACAACCTGCCGCTGACGGCCAATCCTTTGCTGAAGGCCTGGACCACGCCGTTCGAGACGCCGCCGTTCGCCGAGATCGAGCCCGCGCACTTCATGCCGGCGTTCGAACAGGCGTTTTTCGATCATTCGGCCGAAATCGCCGCCATCGTCAACGACCCCTCGGCGCCGGACTTCGCCAACACCGTCACCGCGCTGGAACGCTCCGGCAAGCTGCTGAACCGGGTTTCCGCGGTGTTCTACGACTTGGTGTCGGCGCATTCCAATCCGGCGCTGCTGGAGATCGACAAGGAAGTGTCGCTGCGCCAGGCGCGGCACTGGAACCCGATCATGATGAATGCCGTGCTGTTTGGCCGCATCGCGGCGCTGCACGACAACCGCGCCACGCTCGGCCTGACGCCGGAGCAGATGCGGCTGCTGGAGCGCACCTATACCCGCTTCCACCGCGCCGGCGCCGGCCTCGACGAGGTCGCCAAGGCGCGCATGGCCGAGATCAACGAGCGGCTCGCCCATCTCGGCACGTCGTTCAGCCACCATCTGCTCGGCGACGAGCAGGACTGGTTCATGGAGATCGGCGAGGGCGACTTCGACGGCCTGCCGGAGACCTTCGTCGCTGCTGCCAGGGCTGCGGCAGAAGAGCGCGGCATGGCCGGCAAGGCGATCATCACCACCTCGCGCTCCTCGATGGAGCCGTTCCTGAAAAGCTCGACCCGCCGCGACCTGCGTGAGAAGGCCTACAAGGCCTTCATCGAGCGCGGCAACAACGGCAATGCCAACGACAACAACGCCACCATCGTCGAGATCCTCAAGCTGCGCGAGGAGACCGCCAAGCTGCTGGGCTTCCCGACCTTCGCGGCCTATCGCCTCGAGGATTCCATGGCCAAGACGCCGGAAGCGGTGCGCGGCCTGCTGGAGCGGGTGTGGAAGCCGGCGCGCGCCCGCGCACTGGCCGACCGCGACGCGCTGCAGGAGCTGGTGGCGGAGGAGGGCGGCAATTTCAAGCTCGCCGCCTGGGACTGGCGCTTTTACGCCGAGAAGCTGCGGCAGCGCCGCGCCAATTTCGACGATGCCGCCATCAAGCCGTATCTGGCGCTCGACAACATGATTCTCGCCGCCTTCGACACCGCGACAAAGCTGTTCGGCGTGACCTTCGAGGAACGCAAGGACGTGCCGGTGTGGCATCCCGACGTCCGGGTCTGGGAGGTCAGGGACGCCCAGGGCGCGCACAAGGCGCTGTTCTACGGCGATTACTTCGCGCGGCCGTCGAAGCGCTCCGGCGCCTGGATGACCTCGCTGCGCGACCAGCAGAAGCTCGATGGCAGCGTCGCGCCGCTGATCCTCAACGTCTGCAACTTCTCCAAGGGCGCGGACGGTGCGCCGTCGCTGCTGTCGCCCGACGATGCCCGCACCCTGTTCCATGAATTCGGCCACGGCCTGCACGGCATGATGTCCGACGTCACCTATCCGTCGCTGTCGGGTACCTCGGTGTTCACTGACTTCGTCGAGCTGCCGTCGCAGCTCTACGAGCACTGGCAGGAGCAGCCGCAGGTGCTCAGGCAGTTCGCCACCCACTACCAGACCGGCGAGCCGCTGCCCGACGATCTGCTCAAGCGCTTCATCGCCGCGCGAAAATTCAACCAGGGCTTCGCCACGGTGGAGTTCGTCTCCTCGGCGCTGATCGACCTCGAATTCCACACCCAGCCGGCGGAGGCCACGGCCGACGTGGCGGCGTTCGAGAAGAAGGAGCTGGAGAAGATCGGCATGCCCGCTGAAATCTCGCTGCGCCACCGGCCGACCCAGTTCGGCCACATCTTCTCCGGCGACCACTATGCGTCGGGCTACTACAGCTACATGTGGAGCGAGGTGATGGACGCCGACGCCTTCGGCGCGTTCGAGGAGGCCGGCGACATCTTCGACAAGGCGGTGGCCAAGCGCCTGCTCGACGACATCTATGCGTCGGGTGGCTCGCGCGATCCGGAGGACGCCTACATCGCCTTCCGTGGCCGTCCGCCCGAGCCCGATGCCCTGCTGCGCCGCCGCGGCCTGCTCGACACGCCGGAGGCGGCGTAACGTGCGCCGTCTGATCCAGCAAGCGTTCGGTGTGCTGATGGTCGTTGTCGCCCTTGCGGGCGGCAGCGGCTCCGCCACCGCGCATCCCCACGTCTGGGTCACCGCGGCCAGCGAACTGGTCTATGCGCCGGATGGCAGCATCACCGGCGTGCGCCATGCCTGGACCTTCGACGACATGTTCTCGACCTATGCGCTGCAGGGGCTGGAGACCAAGACCAAGGGCGTCTACACCCGCGAGGAACTGGCGCCGCTGGCGCAGACCAATGTGGAGTCGCTGAAGGAGTTCGGCTTCTTCACCTTCGCCAAGGCCGACGGCAAGAAGCAGCGCTTCCTGGATCCGGTCGACTACTATCTCGAATACAAGGACACGGCGCTGGTGCTGCACTTCACGCTGCCGTTCAAGACCCCGTTCAAGACCAGGCAACTGGCGCTCGAAGTGTTCGATCCGACCTTCTTCGTCGATTTCGGCCTGCAGAAGCAGGACCCGGTCCGGCTGGTCGGCGCACCCCCCGCCTGCACCGCGGCGATCCAGCGCCCCAGCGACGGCGCCGCCACGGCGCAGAAGATCGGCGAGGACAATTTCATGGACGGCGGCGCCAACGCCAATTTCGGCGCCATGTTCGCCAACAAGATCACGGTGGATTGCCCATGAGCGACACACGGCAGGGCCGGTTCTTCACCCTCCCCTGGAGGGGGAGGGTCGGCGAGCAGCGCGCGAAGCGCGTGCGAGACGGGGTGGGGTGACAGGGCCGATGTCCTGCCAGAACACTCACCCCACCCCGAGCGCGCCTGACGG
>DATCUS010000350.1:0-9898 GCA_036561845.1 Tardiphaga sp.
CGCCAAGAGTGCCCGCAACCGTCGTGGCGCCCCCGGCGGCAACCGCGGCGCAGCGCAACCGAACCGCGAGAATCCGCGGCACGAGACCGCACGCCATGAACCGACTTCACGTCCCGCCGCTCAGGCGGCAACTACGACTAAAGAAGGGATGCAGGGCGTCGCTTTCCTGCATCGCGAGAGCCGACCCAACACCACGCCGAACCGCACCCAGCGTCCGCGCTAACACACGATCGATCTGGAGCTAACGAATGGCCAAAGAAGAGCTGATCCAGTTCGAAGGACTGGTGACGGAAATCCTTCCCGATGCGCGCTATCGCGTGCAGCTCGATGCGGGACACGAAATCGTTGCCTACACCGCAGGCAAGATGAAGAAGAACCGCATCAAGACCCTCGCGGGCGACCGCGTGACCATCGAGATGTCGCCCTACGATCTGGAGAAGGGCCGATTGATCTTCCGTCACAAGGACGAACGTCCCGGCGGCGGCGCTCCGCGTGGCGCTCCGCCGCGCGGCCAGTTCCGCCGGCGTTGATCCGCGGTCGCACCGACGCACTGCAACAACAACTCCGCCGCGCATGGCAGCAAATGCCGCGCGCGACGGACATCGATTTCGATCGGATGTACACAATCAAAAAATCGTGCGCGTCAGGATTGTCTTGACCGCCCGCTTCGCTTAACATGAGCTAATCGATTTTCGGCCGGACGACATTATCTATCCCCCGGTACAGCCGGTCTAGACTGACGACCCTTCCAAAAATTCGATATCACCAGCCCGCGTGACCGTGGGCTACTACTATATTCTTGAGAAGGGACTACCCCCGTGAGCATGGGAACTGTGAAGTGGTTTAACGCGACCAAGGGCTTCGGCTTCATTCAGCCGGATGACGGCGGCAACGACGTGTTCGTGCACATCAGCGCCGTCGAGCGTGCCGGCCTTGGCACCCTGCGTGAAGGCCAGAAGATCAGCTACGAAATCGTTGCCGATCGTCGTTCTGGCAAGTCTTCGGCCGACAATCTGCGCGCCGCTGGCTAAACGAAGTTTCGCCAGCCAGGACCGCAGGGTTCAGGGCTGCGGGATTTCAGCGACACCAATACGAAAAGGCCGCGCTTTCAGCGCGGCCTTTTTGCTGTGTCATGGACGGATCGCGCCGGCGCGCCCTACTTCGTGGTGCAGGCGGTGTCGGGACTGTAGAACACGCAGGTCGACTGTCGCGGCCTTGTATAGGTCTGGTCGGTCAGCGTGACGCCGGCCTTGCCCATCACGTAGCCGACGGCGGGCGTGTAGAGATAGCTGACCTCGCTGAAGATCAGATATTGGTTGGCGATGACCTTACCGGTCGAATCCTTGCCGATCAGCGCCGCCGGCACCGGCACGGTGCTGCCGACGCTGCGCACCGCATCGCCCTTGCTCCACTGCGCCCGCGCCACGCCCGACGACGGATCGATATAGATCTGGGTGATCGTCGCCTTCAGGGGCGTCGACGAATACGGCGTCAGCATCGCGTCGCCGATCGCCTGGAAGTTGCTCATGTCGGTGTCGTTGACCGAGGTGTAGCGCGAGGTGAGGTCGGACAGCGTCTGCGCCACCATGGTAATCTTGCGATCGACCGCCACACCCGATGAGACCTCGATGGTGCCGAAGAACATCACCAGCATCAAGGGCACGATCAGCGCGAACTCAACCGCGGCGAGGCCGCTTGTATCCGGCGCCAGTCGCGCCCACGACGAGCGCAGGCCGGTCAGCAGATCGAGTGACTTGATCTTCATCGCGGTCAGCCTCATTGCGGCCGAAACGCCGCGGTCGCGGCCAGCAGTCGCTTGCTGTTCGACGTACCGCGGCCGATATTCGCGATATTGTAGCCGAGGCCCGTCACGATCAGCGGCCATTGATAGAACGCCCGGACCACCACGGTGGCGTCGCTGCCGTTGGCCGGTGGCGCGTATGTGAAGTTGTTGACGAAATTGCCGGCGCTGTCGATTGGATCGCTGATGGTGATCGCCGTCCCCGCCGCGTACGACTTCACGTCGACATAGATATTGGCGCAAGTGAACATCACTGAAACGCGGTTGCAGAGGTCAGTCTTGAAATCGGTCGCCGACATGCCGGAGGCCTGTACCTGGCTGGTGAACAGCAGCCGGCCGCTGTCCTGGGTTCCGGTCTCCAGGATCTGCCCCGCGAAGAACACCAGCGAAGTCTCGATGATGGCGAAGATCAGCGCGAAGAACATCGGCGCCACCAGCGCGAACTCGACCGCCGCGGAGCCGCGCCTGTTGCGCCGGAAGCGGCGCAGGGATGCTGCTATGGCGGCCGGCGAAACGATGGGCAATAACATCAGTCAAACCCTGGGGCGGAGGATATATCTACCGGCCCAGCATAGCTGAAACAGATTGTTGAAGTGTTTCGCACGATCGAAGCAGAATGACCCGGCACGTTAACCGCGCATTTACCATGGCGGCCGATAGTGCCCGTAAGATCAGTTTCCCTTTGCGGCGGCGCCGAACGCCGAATTGCTGAGCGCGCCGGCCTGGTCCAGGGTCGACTTGAAATAGGCCTCGCTGTCGCCGAGCGTGATCCGCCGCTCGCAGTTCGGCGTGCAGCTGTAGGACTCCCGGTTGATACCGCGATAGACGGTAACGACCTTGTCAGTCGGACCCGCCACCTGGATGGTCCGGTCCATCAGCACTTCGCCGCGACGATTCAAGCCGATGACGTTTGTCGCGCCATAGCCCCTGCCGGTCACGATGACGATGCCGCCCGGCTGCATCGAGACGTCGGCGATCAACGGATTGCCGATCACGACGGTGGCGATGAGATCCGGGAACCTGACGAGCTTCGCCTGATCGACATGCACCGCGATGACATCGTCAGCGGTGGCGGCGAGGCCCCCGGCGGGGACCAGCAGAACTCCGGCTGCAAACGACAGGCAGATGAGAGACGCGCACACATGCGTGCGCAAAGACTGAAACGACATTCTGTACCCCGGGACGTTACAAGCCGACTAAAGCGATACGCAGCGGTGCCGGCGCCCGACATGGCAAATGTGCCGTTAATTGATGAAGGAACTGCAAACGAGGCTTTGCGGAGGCATGACTTGCCTGCCTTGCCTGCCTGCTTCCCGTTCCCGCGCGCTGCGTAGCGCAGGGCAGAAGAAAGCAGGCGACGAGAGACTAATGCCTGAACGGGTAGGCCAGCTGGCCGACGATTTCCGACGGCAACGGCTCGCCATCGACACCGTAGGTCTCCGGCAATTGGTTGGCCGGCATCCGGAAGGTGCCGAACAGGATGTCCCAGATCGGGAAGGTGCCGGCGAAGTTGGTGTTGCCGCCCTCCTCCAGCGTGGTGTGGTGCCAGCGGTGGAACACCGGCGTGGCGATCACATACTTGAAGGGGCCGAGACTCCAGTTGAGATTGGCGTGCACGAAGGCCGAATGGAAGGTCGTGAACGGGCCGACCCACAGCATGATGTTCGGGGAAATTCCGGCCATCAGCAGAATGACGTCCACCGCCACGGTGCCGAGGAACAGGTTGACCGGGTGAAAGCGCGCCGCCGAGATCCAGTCGATCTCCGTCGAGGAATGATGGATGGCGTGATACTTCCAGAACCCGCCGCCGTGGTACATCCGGTGGAACCAGTACAGCATCAGATCCGACGCGACGAGAAACAGCAGCCCCTGAACCCACAGCGGCAGCTCCGCCAGCGGACCATGACCATTGTCGTAAAATGCGATCAATTCGTCGGCGCCGTGGATGTTGAAGACCACCGCCGCGCCGACCACCAGAAGTCCGATGCGCACCACGCGGCAGATCACCGGCACGAAGAACCAGTAACAGATGTCGGTCACGATCTCGCTCTTGCGCCACCACGGCTTGCCGGGATTGCAGGCCCAGAAGTGGGTCAGCACCGTAAAGGTCAGCGCCAGCACGATGGTGATCGGCACCACCTTTGCGATGGTGTGGCCGAGCATTTCAATGATTTCGAAGGGCAAGGTGGACATGATCGCCTCATGAGATCGCGGTGTGCAAGCTATCGCGACGTGCTTAAGGAGCAGTGAACCCGCGTCAGCCCCAGGAGGCCGGCCGCGACGCCAAGAGACTCGAATACCCCCTTAAGCGGTCATTTACCCTGCTCACGAACACGGAGATGCAGCCATGTTTACGCGATTGAATTAACTGCGCTGCAATTTCCCGACCCTATGGTGACGCCATGGTCACGGTGCTGAGAACGCCGGTGAGACCAACCTAAGTTCGACAGCCACGTGTCACATGGAGTTTTGTTATGAAGAATCTCGTTGCGCGTTTCGTGAAGGATGAGTCCGGCGCCACCGCCATTGAATACGGCCTGATCGCAGCCGGCATTTCGCTGGCGATCATCGCGGTCGTGAACGGCCTCGGCACCAACCTGAACACCAAGTTCGGCTCGATCAACAGCTCGCTGAAGTAAGCGACGGCTGTGACATCAAAGGCCCCGGGTTACCGGGGCCTTTGTTGTTTCCAGAGCGGTTTCGACGAACGGCGCATGAGCGCAGTCCCGGCAAGGTCCGGGTGCAAGGTTCCCTGGTATGAGTAAGCCTGCCTCCGAGCCCGCCGTGCTGCGCCAACTGCCCGACCGCGAGCGCGGACGGGACGACGAATCCACCCGGCTGGTTTGCGGCGGGCTGGTGCTGGCAGTCGTGTTTCTGGCGCTGCGCATCGTCGGTTTCTGGCCCTGACGGCGTTTTCCGATTGTTCATCTGTGCCGGCTAGACTCCCGCCGGCCCCCGGGCAGATCGCCTGAAGCATGGGCTGGTGAAGCCATGATCATTGATATTGCACGCCTGATGATTTTTCCGGCCCTGATGGCGTTCGCTGCCGCCAGTGATCTCTTCACCATGACGATTTCAAACCGCGTATCGCTGCTGCTGGTCGCCGGCTTTTTCGCGCTGGCGCTGTTCGGCGGCCTCGGCCTGCAGGATATCCTGTCCCACATCGGCGCCGGCTTCGCCGTGCTGGTGGTTGCTTTCGGCTGCTTCGCCATGGGCTGGGTCGGCGGCGGCGACGCCAAGGTGGCCGCAGCCGCCGGACTGTGGTTCGGCTTCGGTCATCTGCTGGAGTACCTGGTCTACGCCTCGCTGTTCGGCGGCGCCCTGACCCTGCTGCTGCTGCAGTTCCGGGCCTGGCCGCTGCCCTATTCACTGGCCGGCCAGAGCTGGCTGCTGCGGCTGCATCACAAGGACAGCGGCATTCCCTACGGCATCGCGCTCGCGCTCGGCGCACTGATGATCTATCCGCAGACCGAGTGGATCAGGGCCATCGACCTCGCCCACTTCGTCCAGTGACAGCAGCGGAACTTACCGCTCTCCGCGATTTAGATACGGCTCATTAACCATGCTTTGACGAATAGCTGGTCAACTCCCCATTGCAGCGGCGCACGCGTCGCAGAGTAATGTGGAAAGTGAAGCGTATGAATACGGCACGCATTGTGGTCCTGGCCATCGCCGTCGGAGCCGGCGGCGTGGCGCTGTACCTCGCGAGCGGCGTCGACCAGCAGCCCCCACCGGCCGAGCCGGTTGCACAGCTCCAGACCGTCGACGTTCTCGTCGCCAAATCCGATATCGCGCTCGGCCAGTCGCTGGGCGCTGCCGACGTGCAATGGCAGAGCTGGCCGGCCTCCGCCGCCAGCGCCAGCGTGATCCGCCGCACCGAACGTCCCGACGCCACTACCCAGATCGCGGGCGCGATCGCGCGTTCGCCGTTCATTGCGGGCGAGCCGATCCGCGAGCCCAAGCTGGTCCGCGCCAACGGCTCCGGATTCATGGCAGCGGTGCTGCCCGCCGGGATGCGCGCGGTCTCCACCGAAATCTCGCCGGAAACCGGCGCCGGCGGCTTCATCCTGCCGAACGACCGCGTCGACGTGATCCTGTCAAAGCGCGACAAGAACCCCGATCGCAGCGGCGGAGGAGCCGACACCGTCAATTCCGAGGTGATCCTCAGCAATGTGCGCGTGCTGGCCATCGACCAGGCGCCCAAGGAAAAGGACGGGCAGAACTCCGTGGTCGGCAAGACCGCGACGCTGGAGCTGAAGCCTGACCAGGCCGAGGTGCTGGCGCGGGCACGCCAGAGCGGCATCCTGTCGCTGGCGCTGCGCGCGCTGGTCGATGCCAACACTCCCGACACTACAACCGACGATCGCAACGGCAAACGCGACAGCATCAACGTCATTCGCTACGGCGTTTCGACAATGACCACGACGAAGTGATCAAAAGGACGCAGGCGATGAGGCGCATGACAACCCGCGGATCGATCCAGGCCATCATGGTCCGCGCTCTGTCGTTCACGGCAGTGAGCGCGCTCGCGCTCAACCCGGTACTGACGCCGGTGCGCGCAGCCGAACTGCGCGTCGCGGCGCCGACGTCAGCCGATGGCCAGATGGGCGCGCGCTTTCTTGCGCTCGGGGTCGGCAAATCCATCGTCATCGACCTGCCGCGCGACATCAAGGATGTGCTGGTCGCCGACCCCAAGATCGCCAATGCCGTCGTGCGCTCGGCACAGCGCGCCTACATCATCGGCGCCACCGTGGGACAAACCAATATCGTGTTCTTCGACGTCACCGGCCAGCAGATCGCGGCCTATGACATCGCCGTCACCCGCGACATCAACGGCGCCCGCGCTGCGCTGAAGCAGGTGCTGCCGAACGCCGACATCCGTATCGAGGGCATCGGCGACGGCATCATGCTGTCCGGCTCGGTGTCGAGCCCGCAGGAATCCCAGCAGGCCACCGACATCGCCGCCCGGCTCGCCGGCGGCGTCGACAAGATCGTCAACAACATCTCGGTGCGCGGCCGCGATCAGGTCATGCTCAAGGTCACGGTCGCCGAGGTTCAGCGCAACATCATCAAGCAGATGGGCGTCGATCTGTCGGCATCGCTGGGCTACGGCACCGCCGTCGTCAAGTTCAACAACTCGAACCCCTTTTCCGCCTCCGGCAGCACGCTGGTTTCCGGGAACAGCACCACCGCGTCGTTCGGATCCACCCCCTCGGTGACGGCGACGCTGAAGGCGATGGAGCAAGCGGGCGTCATCCGCACGCTGGCCGAGCCAAGCCTGACCGCGATCTCCGGTGAAACCGCCAACTTCCTCGCCGGCGGCGAATTCCCGGTGCCGGGCGGCAGTAGCTGCGATGCGACGACAAGGATCTGCACCACGCAGATCACCTTCAAGAAATTCGGCATTTCGCTCGGCTTCACGCCGGTGGTTCTCAGCGAAGGCCGCATCAGCCTGCGCGTGGCGACCGAAGTCTCCGAATTGTCACAGGAAAATTCGGTGACCATCAGCGGCACAACGATTCCGGCAATCAAGACCAACCGAGCCGACACCACGTTGGAGATTCCGTCAGGCGGTTCCATGGTCATGGCCGGCCTGATCAAGCAACAGACCAAGCAGAGCATCAACGGCCTGCCCGGCATGGCGCAACTGCCGGTGCTCGGTTCGCTGTTCCGCAGCCGCGACTACGTCAACAACAATACCGAACTGATGGTGCTGGTGACCCCCTATGTCGTGCGCGCGGTCGCCCAGAAGGACCTGTCGCGCCCGGATGACGGCTTCGCCGATGCGTCCGATCCGCAGTCCGACCTGCTCGGCAACGTCAACCGCATCTACGGCGCGCCGGGCCGCCCGGAAGCGGGACAGAAAATTTATCGCGGCACCTACGGTTTCATCACGGACTGAGGCGGACGAAGATCACATGACAACCACCTGCCAATCCACCGGTCCCGGCCGCCGCCTTCGTCTCGCGGCGGCGCTCCTTGGCGTTTCGATCGCCTCGATCGCCCTGGGCGCCTGCACGCATGAGACACAGCAAACCACTGCGGCCATCCCGGACGATTACCGGGCGCGGCATCCGATCGTGATCCAGGAATCCAGCCGCTCGGTCGATATTTTCATCGGTTCGGAGCGCGGCGGCTTGTCCGCCGAGCAGCGCGCCGACGTCGTCGGGTTGGCCCAGACCTGGCTGCGCGACGGCACCGGCGTCATCACCGCTGAAATTCCCGTCGGCACGCCGAACGCGCGCACCGCGGCGGATGCCTACCGGGAAGTCCATTCGCTGCTGCTTGCCGTAGGCGTGCCATCGCGTGGCATTGTGATGCGCAACTACCGCACGGAAAGTCCGCGCCAGTTCGCCACCATCCGGCTGAAATATCCGCGCATCGTCGCCGAGGCCGGACCGTGTGGCGTCTGGCCGGAGGATCTTGGTCCGTCGATCAAGAACAAGAGCTATCTCGACAACAAGCCGTACTACAATCTCGGCTGTTCGCAGCAACGCAACCTCGCCGCCATGATTTCCAATCCGTCGGATCTGGTGCAGCCACGCCCCGAAGCTCCTGCCTATACCGGCCGGCGCACCGTCGTTCTCGACAAGTATCGCAAGGGTGAGAGCACCGCCGCGGCCAATCCCGATGCGGACAAAAACAAAATAAGTAATGTGGGCCAATGATCAGCTATTCACGCCAACCGACTGCAGACGAACAGAGTGCCGCCCCGGCGCGTGCCGCCGAGGACGAACACATTGCGCCGGCACCCCGGGTGTCGGTGCAGGCGTTCTGCGAGACCGTGGAAACCGCGGCGGCCGTGCAGGCCGCCGCCGAGGACCGCCGGCTGGGCAAGGCCCACATCAAGGTCCAGATGGGCGGCATGGCCGCCGCAACCGAGGCCTATCGCGCGGCGCCGACGCCGAACGTCATCATCCTGGAAACCGAACCGCGCAGCGACATCCTGGCCGGGCTCGACCAGCTGGCGACGGTGTGCGACGCTGGCACGCGGGTCGTGGTGATCGGCAAGGTCAACGACGTCACGCTGTATCGTGAACTGGTACGCCGCGGCGTCAGCGACTATGTCATTGCCCCGGTCGGAGCCATCGAGGTGGTGCGTTCGATCTGCGGGCTGTTTTCCGCGCCCGAAGCCAAGGCGGTCGGCCGCATCATCGCCATCGTCGGCGCCAAGGGCGGCGTCGGCGCCTCCACCATCGCCCACAACGTCGCCTGGGCGATCGCCCGCGACCTGGCGCTGGATTCGGTGGTCGCCGACCTCGACCTCGCTTTCGGCACCGCCGGCCTCGACTACAATCAGGATCCGCCGCAGGGCATCGCCGACGCCGTGTTCTCGCCGGACCGCGTCGACACCGCCTTCATGGACCGCCTGCTGTCGAAGTGCACCGACCATCTCAGCCTGCTCGCCGCCCCGGCGACGCTGGAGCGGGTCTACGACTTCGGCGCCGACGCCTTCGACTCGATCTTCGACACCTTGCGCTCGACCATGCCCTGCATCGTCCTCGACGTGCCGCACCAGTGGTCGGGCTGGGCCAAGCGGGCGCTGGTCGGCGCCGACGACATCCTGATCGTCGCCTCGCCCGACCTTGCCAACCTGCGCAACACCAAGAACATGTACGACCTGCTCAGGGCGGCCCGGCCCAACGACCGCGCGCCGCTGTACTGCCTCAACCAGGTCGGCGTGCCGAAGCGGCCCGAGATCAGCGCGAGCGAATTTGCCAAGGCGATCGAGAGCGCACCGATCGCAGCCATCCCGTTCGATCCGCAGATGTTCGGCTCGGCGGCCAACAACGGACAGATGATCGCCGAAATCGCCGCGGGTCACCGCACCACCGAGATGTTCCTGCAGATAGCGCAGCGGCTGACCGGGCGGGGCGAAACCAAGAAGCCGAAGGGTTCGTTCCTGTCGCCATTCCTCGAGAAGTTGCGGTCAAAGTAAGACACCGCCTGGAGCGTCGTCGTGTTCGGTAAGCGTAGCGGCACAGATACAGATCAACGGGCCCTGCAGCCCGCAAGCATCGCGCCGGCAGCTCCCGCCGGCGGGATCGCCGTTGCGTCGCGCGGCCCGGAGACACCGGCACAGAGCGTGTCGTCGCC
>DATCUS010000351.1:0-2985 GCA_036561845.1 Tardiphaga sp.
TGACGTCGTAGCCCTCGTCGCCCTCGGCGGCGACGTCGTCCTCGGGCCGTTCGCCGAACAGGCCGCCGGCCAGGCTCCAGTTGGCGCCGGCGGTCTGCACGGCGGCGCCGATGTGCCGGGACGGCGCGAACACGTCGATCAGCGAGCGTTCCATGAAGGTCAGCGCGCTGTCGCTGCTGACCTGCTCGAAGCTGAACGGCTCCTTGAAGTTGCCCACCGTGATCGTCAGCGGAGCGAAGCCGGTGTAGCGCAGGTACGCATCGCGGATGCCGCGGGCGGCCGAATCGCTGGCGCTGCTGGACGAGAACTCGTACTCGACCTTGTAATCCCAGACGCGAAACACCCTGCCCTCGGCGCTCAGGCGCGCGCGGCGAATGGCGGTGCCGTCGCCCAGCTTCTGCTTGTCGGCGTCGTAATGCGCGTAATCCACCTGCACCCGCCCGCCGGGCCTGAACTCGAAGCTGCCGTCGTTGGAGGTCAGCTTCACGCCGCGGCCGTTGTGCGTGACCTTGACGCCTTTTTGCAGGTCCGCCGCAGCCTGCTTTTCCCGCGCCTCGCGGTCGATTTCCAGCTGCCGGCGCAGCACGCGCAGTTCCTGGTCGAGCTGCTCGACGCGCTGTTCGAGACTGGTATTCACGTCAGCGGCCGCCTGCGTGGCGACCGGCGCCGCCCACAGGACGGCCAGGCCGCCCAGCATCGGCAGGGCGGGGATGGTGGTTTTCACTGGAAGTGCTCCCGATTTGCGTCATGTCGAGCCTCCGGTGGTCCGGTCAGTCGGCAACGATTGGCTTTGGCGAGGAATGCGGCTGCGCGCGTGCGCCGGCCTTGGCGGGATCAGACCCGCGCGGCTTGGAAGAGGGTCAACAGCGTTCGCCGGACGGCGACAGGCGCAGTTTTTCGGTGCGCTCGATCTGCACCACGCGGCCGTCGTGGACGGTGATTTCCACCGCGCCATAGCGGATGCCACGCAGCGCATCGATTACCCGGCGCAGGGTTTCATCCGGCAGAGCGTCCGGCGAGAGGGGCTGAGTCATGGGGAAATCCAGGATCGGCGATGAGGCATTTGGCTGTGTCCTCTAGCAATGCCGATGCCAACTATGCCTATTTATTTTTTATTAAATTAGAAACAATAAGTTGATGTTAGGCGACATCTGATGGCAGTTTATTTCCCAGTGCATATGCCTGTTGGTCGTTGTATTTAACAGTAACCCGCTAAATATCATTGGAATTTGCTGAGCCGCGTACTGTGAACCCGCGGCCGCCTGCACCGTGCGCAGCCCGTCAGTCGCCATCAGCCGGCCGATCCATTCATGCGTTATGTTGCATCCCGCTGCGTCACCAGCCGGCCAGGCAGCACCGGCCACGCCGTGCGCAAGGCACACGACATCAGCAAGCGAAAGCGAACTGGCGCTCGTGTGCCGAGTCGCTCACCTCGCGCCCTGCGATGAACAGGCGCAACTCGCCCGGCGGAATGCGCCGCCAGTCTTCATCCGCCGTGAGGGGTTTCGTCGCGACGATCGTGATGCGGTCGTCCAGATGATTCAGGCGCGCAAAGTCCACACGCAGATCGCAATCCACGAGCCGGGCCGCCCCGAATGGCGCTTCCCGGCACAGCTGGAACAGATCCGTCGAGCCATGCGCGAACAGCAGCTCGCCGTTGGACAGCAGGTAGTTGAAGGCGCCATGCGCGGCGATCCGGGCGGAAAGTCGCTGCAACTCGGCTCGCAGGCTCGCCAGCGAAGGCGGCTGCTCGCCGAAGCGCTCGCGCAGACCTTCGAGCAACATGCACAGGGCGCGCTCGCTGTCGGTCTGCCCAACCACCCGATAGTGCATGGCCGGTATTTGCGGCAGATCGAACAGGTCGCCATTGTGAGCGAAGGCCCAGGTCTGGCCCCACAGTTCGCGAACGAAAGGATGGCAGTTCTCGTACGCCACGCTTCCCTGCGTCGCGCGTCGAACGTGCACGAGCGCGTTGCGCACCTTGATGTCCCGGTACGTCACTGCTGCCGCGAGCGGGGAGAACGCCGCCGGCGCGACGTCCACCGTAAGCCGGCATTGCCCGTCTTCGAAGTGGGCAATGCCCCAGCCGTCGGCATGATGGTCGGTGTCGCCACCGCGCCGCATGAAGCCGCGCAGCGCAAACTGCAGCGACACCGGCTTGTAGCTGTTCATTCCGAGCAACTGGCACATGTGCCGCTCCTGTGCGGGCCCAGGAATCTTGCGCCCGGAGCCTTATGTTGGATTAGACGCAGCCGCATCCCGGGAAGGCTGTGGAACGTGGATGGCGAATCGGTCACGCGAGCGCGGCGGTCGGACATGCAGGCGGGGTCGCACGAGCACCGGCACATCCAATCGATCCCGCCCGCGCTGCGCAGCGGATATCGGGTTTTCGAGCCAGCCCGCCGGGCGCCAGGGATCGCTACCCGAACGCCAGGAACGATCACGCCGGTGTAGCGCACGGTCAGGGCATCAAACGAGTGTCGCAATCAACACTTCGGTCGACTTCACCAATGCGATGACCGCCGAGCCGGGCTTCAGGCCCAGCTCGTCCACGGAGCGCGTCGTGATCACTGAGGTCACGATACCCGCCGGCGTCTCGACGTCGACTTCGCTCACCACATCACCCCGGATGATCTCCTTGACCTTGCCCCGGAACTGATTGCGCGCGTTGATTGCCTGCACACCCATTGCCAAATCTCCTTCTAGCCCAGCAGCGGGAACACACCCCCGCCGCCGGCGCGAGTGAAAAGTACGCGCCGCCAAAAGCCCTGCCCGAACCGGCCCTCGAGTGCGGCCGGTCGATGAAGCGCGCCTGACGGTCGCCCCCTCGACGTAGCCGACGAAGGCGGGCGCACAAGCTCGGCAACGCCCATCAAGGCGAATGAGCAATTACCGCGCCATCTTTTTGTTTTAACTTTTTTCAATCACTACAACGGCTTGAAATCCATCCCAGGCTTTTTCTGGCTCCTTCGAGCACATATGGCC
>DATCUS010000352.1:0-24945 GCA_036561845.1 Tardiphaga sp.
CACAGAGCGGCAGAGCCCCGTAGTGGGCCCGGACGGTGACCTCCAGCCTCCCGGGGCGTGCTTGCGAGGCACGCGCGCGGGACACCGCATCCGGCTCCACTCTCAAGACGCCTCATGACAGCGCCCCTCGTCGAGCAGGACGAAAAACTAATAGTCCTAAATAGGATTTATATCAATAAGTTTTTTGGGTGGGTAGCCGCCACCGACGCGGTGTCATCGCCCGGCCTGCGCGCAATTGCGCGCCAGGACCGGGCGACCCAGTCAACACAGGTGCCTGGGCTTGAATCGCTGGCGCCTGTGTTGACTGGGTCCCCGCTTTCGCGGGGACGACAGACCGAGCGCGGACGAAGCGGCGACTCTACTTCACCCTTGCCAGAAAATAAGCGAGGTCGTCGATCTGCGCCTCGGAGACCGGCGCCAGCGCCTCGGCCATGGTGGCGTCGTAGCCGTGGCGGCTGTTGTCCTTGTAGGCGCGCAGCGTCTTCTTGAGATAGTCCTCGCGCTGGCCAGCGATGCGCGGAATGTTGTCGCGGCCGGCAAAGTCGGCGTTGTGGCAGGAATCGCAGTGAAACTGCGCGGTCAGCGCTTTCGCGCGCTGCATCCGTGCCGGCTCGCCGGCCTCGGCCTGCGGCTGCGACTTCGGCAGCGTCGCCACGAAATCCGAGAACAGCCGCAGGTCGTCATCGGTCAGGTTCTTCGCCATCTCGTTCATCGGATCGGCCAGGCGCAGCCTTTCGCGAAACATATAGAGCTGGATCAGCACATAGGCCGGCTGCTGGGCGCCGAGCGAGGGAATATTCTCGGTTTGCGACTGGCCCTTGTCGCCGTGGCAGGCCAGGCACGGCACCGCGCGCTCGGCGATGGTTGCGGCGTGAAGCGAGGACGTTGAAATGAAGGACAGGACGAACGCAAACAGCAGACGCATCGATTGTTCTTTCGGCTGGCCAAGCAGGTGCACCGGCGGTGGGCTTGCGCGGAGAGGGGACTATCGAGTGAACCACCGGCTCCCCCTCACCCGGAGCCGGGCTATCGCTCGGCCCCGACCTCTCCCCGCAGGCGGGGAGAGGTGAAGGAAGCCCTACTGCCCCGCCACTTTCGGCTTGCCGTAGGTGATGCGATAGATGGCGCCGTTCCAGTCGTCGGAGACCAGCAGCGAGCCGTCCTTCAGCGGCAGCACATCGACCGGGCGGCCGAGATAGTTGTTGTTGTCGAGGAAGCCGGTGAGGAACGGCTCGACGGATTTCACCGTGCCGTCCTTGTTCAGCCGGGCCACCACGACGTCGCCGCCGAGTTTCTGCGACTTGTTCCAGGAGCCGTGGCGCGCGATGAAGATCGCGTTCCTGTAGGCCGCCGGGAACATCTTGCCGGTGTAGAAACGCATGCCCAGCGCCGCGGTGTGCGCACCGAGCAACGCCACCGGCGCGGTGTAGTCCGCGCAGGACTTGCCCCAGCCGAATTCCGGATCGAGAATGTTGCCCTGCAGGCAGTAAGGCGCGCCGAAATTCTCGCCGACCTTGCTGACGCGATTGAGTTCGTCCTCCGGCACGGTCTCCGACACCCAGTCGCGGCCGTTGTCGGTGAAGTACATCTGCTTGCTGTCGGGATTCCAGTCGAAGCCGACCGTGTTGCGCATGCCGCGCACCACCACTTCGGCGCCCGACCCGTCGAGATTCATGCGCCGGATCTGGCCGTGGGCGTCGTCATGCAGCACGTTGTTGCCGGGCTGGCCGACCGGGACATAGAGCTTGTTGTCCGGACCGATGCCGACGAACTTCCAGCCGTGGGCCTCGTCCTTCGGCAGGTCGTCGTAGATCATGGTCGGCTTCGGCGGATTCTCCAGCACATCCTCGACCTTCTCGATCTTCGAGATCTTCGACAGCTCGGCGATGTACAGCGTGCCGTCCTTGAAGGCGAGACCGTTGGGCCGGTACAGGCCGGAGGCCAGCACCTTGACCGAACGCTTGCCGTCCTTGTTGATCACCGCATAGACCTTGTCGACGAGCCGGGAGCCGACGAACACGGTGCCCTTGTCGCCCTCACGCAGGGTGCGCGCATTGGCCATGCCCGCGGCGTAGACCTCGACGTTGAAGCCCGGCGGCAGCTTGAGTTTGGCGGTGGGCAGCTTGTCGGCAGCGGAAGCGATCGGCGGCGGCGCCACCGGCGCAAGTTTTGCGGCGGCCGGACTGTCCGCGGGACGGCCGATCAACGGCGATCCCGGCGGCAGCGCGGCGGGAGCAGCCGCAGGGGCTGGAGGATTGGCCGGCTGCTGGGCCGCTGCGCCCAGCGTGAACAGGCTGATGAAGGCGCTGGCGAGCAAGGCCTGGCGAGCTGTCGCGTGGATTGACATCGATTCCTCCCATCAAGGAGCCCATTGCTTGAGACGGCATGCATGCCGCCCCCGGGGCTTTGCGGATGGAGTCTCCGATATTTCGATGCCCGCGCACAGCAAAAGATTCAGCGCAGCGCGATCCGCCCGCAACGCAGCGGGATCACATCAGTGGCGGGTCTGCGTCTGCTCCGGAAGATCCAGCAACGCCTCGCTGAATGGAAATTCCAGCACGATCTCGCCGCTGTCGTCGGTCACTTCCAGAGTGGCGTTGAGAAGCTTGGCATCGGTGGCTTCGGTGTGCAGCAATTCCCGGATCATCGCGCGCGCGACCTCCCACGCCTGATCGGGATCGCGCAGCAGTTCGCCTTCGGGATCGGGGACCAGATCATCGCCGAGACGGGTATTGAAGAAATAGCGGGGCATGGGCAGGGGTCTTTGCAGGTCGGGGGCGCGTCTCCGCCATATGTGCGGTGCAAGAAAATTTGCAATGAGGCAACGGCAAGGCAGACTTATTGTGCGGCGCAGCGTGACCGAATTTGTGATGAAACAGGTGACGAACTACCGGGCAGGTATTAGAGTTGTAGTCTGCAGCGCATGGCTGCAGAACGTGTGGGAGATAAAGATGGCCTGGAAAGCACCTAAAATCGTCGAAGTGCAGGTCGGCATGGAAATCAACATGTACGCCTGCGCGGCGCGCAAGTAAGTCTTTCGCGACAAACTGCGCGGACAGACGTCTTCACGACCTGAAGGCGTCTTGCCGCTGAGGCCCCGGAGCGATGTCATGTTGAATGTTGTCGTTCTCGGGGCCGCAGCCGGCGGTGGCGTCCCGCAATGGAATTGCGGCTGCCCGAACTGCGTCGCAGCCCGCGGCGATCACAATGAATTGCGCCGTACCCAGGCGTCGATCGCAGTCAGCGCCGACAATCAGAACTGGTTCCTGATCAATGCCTCGCCGGATCTGCGCCAGCAGGTCACCGCGACACCGCAACTGCATCCCAGAGCGGGGCATCTGCGTCACAGCCCGATCGCCGGCGTGATCCTGACCAATAGCGAGGTCGATGCGGTGGCCGGACTCTTGTCGATGCGCGAAGGCTCGCCATTTACCCTCTACGCACATGACCGCGTGCTGGCGATCCTCAGGGATAACAGCATTTTCAACGTGCTCAGCGAGGCCAACGTGCGACGCAAGCCGATCAGCATCGATGAGGCGTTCGAGCCGACACTGGTCGACGGCTCGGCATCCGGCCTCGAAGTGCTGCCGTTCGCCGTTCCCGGCAAGGGCGCCTGGTATCTCGAGGGCAAGGCGCATCCGACCGGCGGCGACGACGCCGGCGATACGCTCGGGCTGCGCATCACCGACAAGAGCAGCGGGCGCTATCTGTACTTCATCGCGGCTTGCGCGCGGGTCACCCCTGACCTTGCCGCGCGGCTGGACGGCGCGCCGCTGGTATTCTTCGACGGCACGGTGTGGCGCGACGACGAACTGATCGCGCAAGGCCTCGGCCACAAGACCGGGCAGAACATGGGCCACATCGCGATGTCCGGCGACCACGGCGCCGTGGCCGCATTGGCCCAGCTCAATGTCGAGCGAAAAATCTTCCTGCACATCAACAATTCGAACCCGGTGCTTCGCCCTGAATCCGCCGAACGTGCGGCAGCCGAGAGCGCCGGTTGGCAAATTCCTGCAGACGGTATGGAGATCACGCTGTGAACGCAACCACCGCCTTTTCACTGGACACGTCCACGCCGCTCGACAGCGCCGAAGACCTCGAGGCCACGCTGCGACAGATCGGCGCAACCCGCTATCACAACCTGCATCCGTTCCACGGATTGCTGCATGGCGGCAAACTCAACAAGGGCCAGGTGCAGGCCTGGGCGCTGAACCGTTATTATTACCAGAGCAGCATTCCCATCAAGGATGCGGTGGTAATCTCGCGCTTCCGCGACCGCGCCACCCGGATCGAATGGCGGCACCGCATCGAGGACCATGACGGCGATGTCGACAGCGAAGGCGGCATCGAGCGCTGGCTGAAGCTGACCGAGGGCCTCGGCCTCGACCGCGGCTATGTGGAATCCGCCGAGGGCATCCTGCCGGCGACGCGGTTTGCGGTGGATGCCTATGTGCATTTCGTCCGCGACAAGAGCCCGCTGGAAGCGATCGCCTCCTCGCTCACCGAACTGTTCGCGCCGAAACTGCATGAAGAACGCATCGCCGGCATGCTGAAACATTATGACTTCGTCAATCCGGAGATCATGAGCTATTTCAAGCGCCGGCTGACCCAGGCGCCGCGCGACGCCAATTTTGCGCTGGACTATGTCAAGCGGCACGCGAAGACGCACGCGGAACGCGAGGCGGTGTGCAACGCGCTGCTGTTCAAGACCAACGTGCTGTGGGTGCAGCTCGATGCGCTGTATCATGCCTATGTGAGCGGCCATGTGCCGCCGGGCGCCTTTGTGCCTGCGGCAACTTGAGGCGAAGCAATGGCAGAAGTGCGCAGCCGACGATTGAGGGTCAGCGAGGCCAGCCGGCCGGTGCTGCCGCGCCATGCCCGGCTGAAGTTCGACGAGACCCGGCAGCGCTGGGTGATCCTGGCACCGGAGCGCGTGCTGGCGCCCGACGACATCGCGGTGGAAGTTCTGCAATTGTGCGACGGCGCCCGCAGCGTGGCCGACATGATCGACCTGCTGGCGGCAAAATATGCGGCGCCGCGCGAGGACATCGGCGCCGACGTGATCGCCATGCTGCAGGACCTCGCCGACAAGGGATTTCTGACACAAGCGCGGGAGAAGATGGCATGAGCCCGACTCTCACAGATGCCAGCCCGGTATTTGCCGAACCCGCTTTCGCCGACCCCACCGACGGGCTGGCGATCATGGAGTCCCGCCGCTCCACCGCGGAGACCTTCGGTATTCCGCTGGCCGTACTCGCGGAGATCACCCATCGCTGTCCGCTGCAATGCCCGTATTGCTCCAATCCGGTGGAACTGGAGCGCTCCAGCAACGAGCTGACCACCGAGGAATGGAAGAAGGTCCTGACGGAGCTTGCCGAGATCGGCGTGCTGCAGATCCATTTTTCCGGCGGCGAACCCACCGCACGCAAGGACATCGTCGAACTGGTGCAGCACGCCACCGACGTCGGCCTGTATTCCAACCTGATCACCTCGGCGGTGCTGCTGACCCGCGACAAACTCAAGGCGCTGGCCGACGCCGGCCTGTGCCACGTGCAGATCAGTTTCCAGGGCAACGAACCCATCGTCGCCAATCGCGTCGCCGGGCTGAAGAACGCGCACGAAAAGAAACTCGAAGTCGCAAAATGGACCCGCGAGCTCGACCTACCGCTGACGGTGAACGCAGTGATGCACCGGCAGAACCTGCATCAGCTCAGCGACATTATCCAGATGGCGGTCGATCTCGACGCCGACCGGCTGGAAGTCGCCAATGTGCAATATTACGGCTGGGCGCTGAAGAACCGCGCGGCCCTGATGCCGACGCTGGCGCAGATCGAGGAGACCAGCCGCATCGTCGAGGAGGCCATGGTCCGCCTCAAGGGCATTCTCGACATCGACTACGTGGTGCCGGATTACTATGCGCTGCGGCCGAAGAAATGCATGGGCGGCTGGGGCCGGCAGTTCTTCAACATCTCGCCGACCGGCAAGGTGCTGCCCTGCCACGCCGCCGAGACCATCACCGGGCTGGATTTCGAGTCGGTGCGCTCGAACCACTCCATCGCCTGGATCTGGCAGAATTCCGAAGCCTTCAACCGCTATCGCGGCACCGGCTGGATGCCCGAGCCCTGCGCCAGCTGCGCTTTCAAGGAGATCGATTTCGGCGGCTGCCGCTGTCAGGCCTTTGCCTTGACCGGCGATGCCGGCAATACCGACCCGGCATGCACGCTGTCGCCGATGCACGAGCAGATCTTCAAGATGGCCGAGAGCGAATCCGCCGCCGACAACACCCGCTTCCTGTATCGCAATTTTGCCGGCGGCACGCTCGAGACGGGCGAAGACCATGGCGCCTGACGCCGACCCGCGCAAAGCCGCCAGCACCGCCGATCCCTTTGCTCCCCTCACCACGCAACATCTCGCGGTCGGCGACGGCCACGAGATCTATGTCGAATCTGTCGGCCGCGTCGACGGCATTGCTGCGGTCTATCTGCACGGCGGTCCCGGCTCGGGCTGCCAGCCGGATCATCGCCGGCTGTTCGATCCGCAGCGCTTCCATACGGTGCTGTTCGACCAGCGCGGCGCCGGGCGCAGCAAGCCCAAAGGCCTGCGCGCGGCCAACACCACGGCGCACCTGATCGCCGACATGGAGACGATCCGCGAATTGTTCGGCTTCGCGAAATGGCTGGTGGTCGGCGGCTCCTGGGGCGCGACGCTGGCACTGGCCTATGCGCAAGCGCATCCCGACCGGGTCAGCGGCATCGTGCTGCGGGCCACCTTCCTCGGCACGGCGGAAGAGCTTGACGGCGCGTTCCTCGACGTGCTGCCGCGGCATTATCCCGGCCTGTACGAGGATTTTCTCAGCGTGCTGCCCGCCGACGAGCGCGCAGCGCCGTTGCATAACTATTATCGCCGCATCCTCGATGCCGATCCGGCCATCCATGCGCCGGCGGCGCGCGCCTGGTACGGCACCGAGAGCATCCTGTCCGAACACCTGCCCGGCCGCACCCGGCTCGATCTCCCGGCATTGGGCAATTCGGCGCGTCCGCTGCCGGCGACGCCGTTCATGGAAGCCTATTATTTCCAGCACGACTGCTTCATGCGGCCGGGCCAGTTGCTGGCCGACGCCGAAAGGCTCAAGGACATTCCCGGACTCATCGTGCAGGGCCGCTTTGATTTCCTCTGTCCGCCGTCGACCTCGCATGCGCTTGCCGCGACGTGGAAGGATGCCGAGGTGCGGATGGTCGAGGGCGCCGGCCACACGCTGTACGATCCCGGGGTGCGCGACGCGGTGATGAAGGCCGTGGCCGACATCGCCTCGCAACTGAAATCATAGTAATCCGCCAGTCCCAACCGTTATTGCGGCGGGTTACGCTTCGCTAACCCGCCCTACTGAAAGCCTGCAAATGCCGATGGCCGGAACCGGAATGCTGATGACGTCGATGGATATCGACCCGGCCCATGAGACCGAATTCAACCAGTGGTACGACCGCGAACACCTCGCCGAGCGCGTGGCCATCGATGGCTTTCTCGAGGCCCGCCGCTATGTCGCCGTCGACGCTGCACCGAAATATCTCGGACTGTACTCAACCGCGAATTTCGAGGTGCTGAACAGCCCCGCCTATCGCACCGCGCTGGCCAACCAGACCGCATGGTCGAAGACCAATATCGGCCGCTTCCGGAACATGCTGCGCTCGGTGGCGCGAATTACCGTCAGTCGCGGCACCGGCCGCGGCGCCGCGCTCGGCCTGGTGCGGATCCGGCCGCCGGAGCGCGAGGTCGATGCGCTGCGCGACGGCATCGCCGCGCTGCTCGACCCCGGCATGATCCACGGCATCATTTCGATGCACCTGATGGAGAGCGATCCGGTGCTGTCGAAGCCGCTCACCGACGATCCCGCCGCGCCCAACCCGGCGGCGCGCGACTGGTATGTGCTGATCGACGGCACCGATCCCGATGTCGTGGCATGGCTGATGGCGGGCCGGTTCAATGCGGTCGTTGCCGCCACCGGCGCGACGCTGGTTTCCAGCGGGACTTACCGGCTGATGTGGGATCTGGCGAAGAGCGATCTGTGAAAGCGGAAACCGGAGCTGCAGGCGCAGGGCTATCTGCATCTGCGGCCGGAGAGTGCGGTCGATCGGCATTCGTGCGGCGCCGGGATGGCCAATTTTTGTGCGCATTTCCGACGTCATCCGGCACACACGCAAACGCGATATTGTGATCCCCGGCGCAATGGAACCCTTTGGCTTGCAAGACGTCATGTTTTGGGGCGATCATCAGGTGCGGATCGGCGGTGCTTGCGCCGCCGCGGACCGCGGCGTCCCCTCCCCGATGGACGCAGCCGACCATCAGATCGAACAGAACAAGGCATCATGAACCCTGTCAAAGCACTTGAATCGCATGGTCAGGCGATCTGGCTCGACTTTCTGGCCCGGGGCTTCGTCGCCAAGGGCGACCTCAAGAAGCTGATCGAAAGCGACGCCGTCAAGGGCGTCACATCCAACCCGTCGATCTTCGAAAAGGCGATCGGCAGCTCGGACGAATATGACGCTCCGATCGCAAAGGCGCTGCAATCCGGCGACCTGCCGGTGGCAGATCTGTTCGAGACGCTAGCCATCGAAGACATCCAGCACGCCGCCGACGTGCTGCGACCGGTCTATGACAACCTGAAGGGTGCGGACGGCTTCGTCAGCCTCGAAGTGTCGCCCTACCTGGCGCTCGATACCAGGGGCACCATCAATGAGGCCGAACGGCTGTGGAAGAACGTGGCGCGCCCCAACCTGATGGTCAAGGTGCCGGCGACCACCGAAGGCGTGCCGGCGATCAAGCACCTGATCGGCGAAGGCATCAGTATCAACGTCACGCTGCTGTTCGCGCAGCAGTCCTATCGCAATGTCGCCGAAGCCTATCTCGCGGGGCTGGAAGCCTATGTGGCCAGTGGCGGCGATCCCAGCCACGTCGCCAGCGTCGCCAGCTTCTTCGTCAGCCGCATCGACGCGCAGGTCGACAAGCAGCTCGACGAGAAAATCGCCAAGGCCAACGACCCTACCGAGAAGGCGCGGCTAGCCGCCCTGAAGGGCAAGGTCGCCATCGCCAACGCCAAGCTGGCCTATCAGGACTACAAGAAACTGTTTTCGGGTGCGCGCTGGGACAAGCTCGCCGCCAAGGGTGCCAAGCCGCAGCGGCTGCTGTGGGCCTCCACCGGGGTCAAGAGCAAGGACTATCGCGACACGCTCTATGTCGAAGAACTGATCGGGCCGAACACGGTCAACACGGTGCCGCCGGCGACGCTCGACGCCTTCCGCGACCACGGCCTGATCCGCGACAGCCTCGAAGAGAACGTCGATGAAGCCCGGCAGGTTCTCGCCGATCTGGAGAAGACCGGCATCTCGCTGGACAGGATCACCACCGATCTGGTGGCGGACGGCGTCAAGCAGTTCGCCGACGCTGCCGACAAGCTCTATGGCGCGGTCGCGCACAAGCGCGCCGCCTCGATGGCCGATGCCATCGACGCGCAGAAACTGTCGCTCGGCGACGGCATCGCCAAGTCGGTCGCGGCCTCGACCGAGGAATGGCGCAAGTCGGCCAAGATCCGCCGTCTGTGGCAGAAGGACAGATCGGTCTGGACCGGAAGCGACGAGGACAAGTGGCTGGGCTGGCTGACCAGCGTCGCCGCCGAGGCTGGAAAGCTCGCTGACTATGACGACTTTGCCGGCTGGGTGAAGGCGCAGGGCTTCAGCGACGCCGTCGTGCTCGGCATGGGCGGATCCAGCCTCGGACCAGAGGTATTCGCGCAAACCTTCGGCAAGGCCGCGGGCTTCCCCAGGCTTCATGTGCTCGACTCCACCGATCCGGCGCAGGTCCGCGCCATGGGCGCTGCGGTGAACCTGGCAAAGACGCTGTTCATCGTCTCCAGCAAATCCGGCGGCACCACCGAACCCAATGTGATGAAGGACTACTTCTTCGCGGAAGTAACCAAGGCGGTCGGCACCGAAAAGGTCGGCTCGCACTTCGTCGCGGTCACCGACCCCGGCTCGTCGCTGGAGAAGGCCGCCAAGGCGCAGGGCTTCACCCGCATCTTCCACGGCGATCCCAGCATCGGCGGGCGCTATTCGGTGCTGTCGCCGTTCGGCATGGTGCCGGCGGCCGCTGCCGGCATCGACCTGAAAAAACTCCTCGACCTCACGCTGTCGATGGTGCGCTCGTGCGGACCGGACGTGCCGCCGTCGGAAAACCCCGGCGTGCAACTCGGCCTCGCGATCGGTAGCGCCGGCGTCGACGGGCGCGACAAGGTCACCATCCTGTCGTCGCCAAAGATTGCCGATTTCGGCGCCTGGGCGGAGCAGCTCATCGCCGAGTCCACCGGCAAGGACGGCAAGGGTCTGGTGCCAATCGACGGCGAGACGCTGGGCGCCCCCGAGGTCTACGGCCAGGATCGCTTCTTCATCGACCTGCGTACCGACGGCGAGACCGATTCGGCGCATGACGACAAGCTCGCCGCGCTGGAGAAGGCCGGCCATCCCGTGGTGCGCATCGTCATGAAATCGATCGACCACATCGGTCAGGAGTTCTTCCGCTTCGAGATCGCCACCGCGGTGGCGGGCTCGGTGCTCGGCATCAACCCGTTCAACCAGCCCGACGTCGAAGCCGCCAAGATCAAGACCCGCGACCTCACCGCATCGTTCGAGAAGACCGGCGCGCTGCCGCCGGAGACGCCGGTGATCTCGACCCCGCAAGTCGACCTCTACACCGACGACAAGAACGCCGGTGCGCTGCGCAAGATGGGTGCCGACGGCGACCTCGGCTCGTGGCTGAAAGCCCACCTCGCCCGCTCGGGCGCCGGCGACTACGTGGCGCTGCTGGCCTATGTCGAACGCAACGATCAGCATCTGCGCACGCTGCAGAATCTACGCATGGCAGTACGCGACAGAAAACATCTCGCCACCGTCGCCGAATTCGGGCCGCGCTTCCTGCATTCCACCGGCCAGGCCTACAAGGGCGGACCGGACAGCGGCGTGTTCCTGCAGATCACCGCAGATGACGGCGCCGACCTCGCGGTGCCCGGCCAGAAGGCCAGCTTCGGAATCATCAAGGCGGCGCAGGCCCGCGGCGATTTCGACGTGTTGACCGATCGCGGCCGCCGCGCTCTGCGCGTTCATCTCAAGGGCGACCTCAAGGCCGGGCTGGCGATGCTTGACAAGGCGATCACCGCCGCACTCAATTAATAACAAGGATAGTCAGATGCAGCTCGGCATGATCGGCCTCGGCCGGATGGGCGGCAATATCGTCCGCCGCCTGATGAAACACGGCCACACCTCGGTGGTGTACGACAAGGATCCGAAGGCGGTGGCGGCGCTGGTCGCGGAGAACGCACTCGGCGGTGCCTCGCTGGAGGAGTTCGTCGGCAAGCTGACAAAGCCGCGCGCCGTCTGGGTGATGCTGCCGGCGGGCCGGATCACCGAGACCACCATCGAGGCGCTGACCAAACTGCTGGAGCCCGACGACGTCATCATCGACGGCGGCAACTCGTTCTGGCAGGACGATGTCCGCCGCGGCAAGGCGCTCAAGGAAAAGGGCATCCATTACATCGACGTCGGCACCTCCGGCGGCGTATGGGGTTTCGAGCGCGGCTACTGCATGATGATCGGCGGCGACAAGAAGGTGGTCGACCGGCTCGATCCGATCTTCGCCACGCTGGCGCCGGGGATCGGCGACATTCCGCGCACGCCCGGCCGCGACGGCCGCGATCCGCGCATCGAGCAGGGCTACATCCATGCCGGTCCCGTGGGCGCCGGGCATTTCGTCAAGATGGTGCACAACGGCATCGAATACGGATTGATGCAGGCTTATGCCGAAGGTTTCGATATCCTCAAGAACGCCGATCTCGAGGTGCTGCCGGAAGCCCATCGCTTTACCCTCAACCTGCCGGATATTGCCGAAGTGTGGCGCCGCGGCAGCGTGATCCCGTCCTGGCTGCTCGACCTCACCTCGTCGGCGCTGGCCAAGAACGAAACGCTCGACACCTACTCCGGCTATGTCGAGGATTCCGGCGAAGGGCGCTGGACCGTCAATGCCGCGATCGACGAATCCGTCCCGGCCGAGGTGCTCACCGCAGCATTGTTCGCGCGCTTCCGCTCGCGCAAGCAGCATACCTTCGCCGAGAAGATCCTGTCGGCGATGCGTGCCGGCTTCGGCGGCCACAAGGAGCCGGAGCAGCATCCGCACCCGGTCAAGCAGGCCGCGCCCGAAATCGTCAAGCCGAAGGCAGACCAGACGTGACAGACGCAAAGACCGATACCACCAAACCGGACCCCTGCTCCTTCGTCATTTTTGGCGTCACTGGTGACCTCGCGCACCGGCTGGTAATGCCGGCGCTGTACAATCTCGCCGCGGCGGACCTTTTGCCGGACAAGTTCTGCGTGGTCGGCGTGGCCCGCAAGGCGACGTCGGCCGAAGACCTGCGCGCCGGTCTGCTCGCCGGCCTAAAGAAATTCGCCACCCGCCCGGTCGACGACGCCATCGCCCAGCGGCTGCTGGAATGCGTCACCAGCATCGAGGCCGATCCCCAGGACCCGGCCTCGTTCGACCGTATGCGCGAGCAGCTCGACGCGCTGGAACAGCGCCGCCAGACCGGCGGCAACCGGCTGTTCTATCTGGCGACGCCGCCCGACGGTTTTGCGCCGATCGCGCGCGAGCTCGGCCGCACCGGCATGCTGCAGGAAAACGGCGCGTGGCGGCGTCTCGTCGTCGAAAAGCCGTTCGGCACCGACCTGGAGTCGGCGAAGAAACTGAACGCCGAACTGCTCGACATACTCACCGAGCACCAGATCTATCGGATCGATCATTATCTCGGCAAGGAGACGGTGCAGAACATCCTGGTGCTGCGCTTTGCCAACGGCATGTTCGAGCCGATCTGGAATCGCAACCACATCGATCACGTCCAGATCACCGTCGACGAGAAGCTCGGCGTCGGCCACCGCGGCAGCTTCTACGACGCCACAGGCGCGCTGCGCGACATGGTGCCGAACCATCTGTTTCAATTACTGTCGCTGGTGGCGATGGAGCCGCCGACCCGTTTCGACGCGCATTCGGTGCGCGCCGAGAAGGCCAACGTGCTGGCGGCGATCCAGCTCGAGAGCGAAACCGCGGCGCTGCACAATTCTGTGCGCGGACAATATCTCGGTGGCACGGTCGGCGACATCGTGATCGAGGACTATCACAAGACCAAGGACGTCGCCAACGGCAGCACCACCGAGACCTATGCCGCACTCAAGCTGACCATCGACAACTGGCGCTGGGCCGGCGTGCCGTTCTACCTGCGCACCGGCAAGGCGCTGGGCATCAAGCGGACCGAAGTCGCTATCAAGTTCAAGCAGGCGCCCTTTGCCATGTTCCAGAGCACGCCGGTCGAGGCACTGGCGCAGAACTATCTGGTGATCGGCGTCGAGCCGACCGAAGGCATCGCGCTGCAGTTCAATACCAAGATTCCCGGCCCTTCGATCAGGATCGACGGCGTCGAGATGAAATTCCGCTACAAGGACTACTTCAAGGCCGAGCCCTCCACCGGCTACGAAACCCTGATCTATGACTGCATGATCGGCGACAACATCCTGTTCCAGCGCGCCGACAGCGTCGAAGCCGGCTGGCGCGCGGTGCAGCCGTTCCTCGACGCCTGGAAGAATGCCGGCTCCGACGGGCTGAAGAGCTACAAGGCCGGCAGCGAGGGACCGCGCGAAGCCGACGAGCTGATGAAGCGCGACGGCCGCGCCTGGCGCAAGCTGAGCTGATGGTCGCGCTGGCCCGCCACATCGTCGAGGCGACCGATGCCGCCGCACTGGCGGTAGCCGCAGCCGAGCGCGTCATTGCGCGCATGGGCAACAATCCGGGCCGGATCGCGATCTGCCTGACCGGCGGCTCCAGCCCGAAGCAGCTCTATCAGCTGCTCGGACAGCAGCCTTATCAAAGCCGGATTCCGTGGGATCGCGTGCACTGGTTCATCGGTGACGACCGCTTTGTCAAAGCGGACGACCCGCTCAACAACATGACCATGGCGCGGCGGATCTTTCTCGATCGCTGCGCGCCCGCGGCGAACATCCACCCGATCGCGACGCAGTTGCACAGCCCCAACGAGGCCGCGCGACTGTACGAGGAGGAGCTGAAGCGTTTCTACGGTGCTGACGCGCTCGATGCCGCAAAGCCGCTGTTCGATGTGGTGCTGCTCGGCGTCGGGCCGGACGGCCATGTCGCCTCGCTGTTTCCCGGCTATCCTGCCGTCGATGTCACCGACCGGTGGGTGGTCGGCGTGGCCGAGGCCCATGTGGCGCCGTTCGTGCCGCGCGTCAGCCTGACGCTGCCGGCACTGGCGTCCTGTCGCGAGATGCTGTTCGAACTGAGCGGCGCCGACAAGCGGCCGATCCTGGCGCGCATCCTCGCCGGCGAGGACCTGCCGGCCAACCGCGCGCGGGCCGCTGACGGCGATACGGTCTGGCTGTGCGACCGCGCGGCACTGCCGGAGAATTTTCGTGACTGACTTCCAGGCGCCGTGCGCGCTGATCGTAATGGGGGTGGCGGGATCGGGCAAGAGCACCATCGCCGAAGCCCTGGCCGCACGCCTCGGCTGGACCTATGAGGACGCCGACCGGTTTCACCCGGCCAGCAATGTGGCGAAGATGAGCGCCGGCCATCCGCTGACCGACGACGACCGCTGGCCATGGCTGCAGGCGATCGCCGCGGAGATCGCCCGGATATGCCAGACCGGCGGCCATCTCGTGGTCGCCTGCTCGGCGCTCAAGCATGCCTATCGCGACGTGCTGCTCGCCGGCCGCGACGATGTGCGCATCGTCTATCTCGATGGCAGCCGCGCGCTGATCGCGCAGCGCCTAAGCGCGCGAAAAGGCCACTTCATGCCGCCGGGCCTGCTGGACAGCCAGTTCGCCACGCTGGAGCCGCCGGGGCCCGACGAAAACCCCATCCATGTCTCGATCGATGCCTCCGTTGAGGCGATCGTCGATGCTATCGTCGGCCAGTTGCAGCCCCGCGTTGCCGGCGCACCTTACAGGAAGAACCCATGACCCGCATCGCACTGGTCGTCTCGGATGTCGACGGCACCCTGGTGACCAAGGACAAGCGCCTGACCGATGGCGCCCGAGCAGCGGTCAAGCTGCTGCGCGACGCCGGCATCGGCTTCACCATCACCTCGAGCCGGCCCACCGTCGGGATGCGGTTTCTGGTCGAGCCGCTCGGCATCGCGCTGCCGATCGGCGCGTTCAACGGCAGCTCCATCGTGACCCCCGACCTGCAGCCGCTCGAGCAGCATCTGATCCCGGCACCGGCGGTGCAGACCAGCCTCGACGTGCTCAACGAATTCGGCGTCGATACCTGGCTATTCACCAACGACGCCTGGATGATCCGCCGCGATGACGGCAAATACGTGCCGCACGAGCAGAACACCATCCAGCACGATCCGGTGGTCGTGGAGGATTTTGCGCCCTACCTGGACGGCGCCTGCAAGATCGTCGGCGCCAGCGCCGACTTCGATCTGCTGGCCCGCTGCGAGACCGCGATTCAGAAGGCGCTCGGCCAGGCGGCCGTCGCGGTGCGTTCGCAGAACTATTATCTCGACGTCACCCCGCCCGGCCAGGACAAGGGCACTTTCGTGCAGGCCATGGCCAGGCGCCTCGGTATCGAGACCTCCGCCATCGCCACCATCGGCGACATGCAGAACGACCTGCCGATGTTCAAGGTGTCAGGCATGTCCGTGGCCATGGGCAACGCGACCGATGAGGTCAAGGCGCGCGCGACCGATGTGACGACGTCGAACGAGGACGAAGGCTTTGCCGGCGCGGTGGATCTGATTTTGAAGAAGAATGCGGCGAGTTGAGCGCGCTTTCTTCCCTCTCCCCCGCGCGAAGCGAAGCTTCGCTAGGTGGGAGAGGGTGGCCGCGCGATAGCGCGGCCGGGTGAGGGGTAGCCGCTAACGCCGAGCCTAGCGCCCCCTCATCCGCCTCCGCTGCGCGGAGGCACCTTCTCCCACAAGGGGAGAAGGAAGAGTGCACCCTGTCCTGCTTACTTCGACCGCTGCATCACCGGCTTGTCGGCCTCGCGCTTGGCCTTGCTGAGGTTGTGCGCGGTGTTGATGACGGCGATATGGGTCAGCGCCTGCGGAAAATTGCCGGTCTGGCGCCTGGCAATCGAATCGTATTCTTCGGCCAGCAGGCCAACGTCGTTGGCGACGCCGACCACGCGGTCGAACAGCGCCTCCGCTTTGGCGAGTTCGCCGGTGAGCACATAGGCGTCCGCCAGCCACAGGCTGCAGGCGAGGAACGCGCCCTCGATCGGCTGAATTTCCGATGTGATTTCGCGCGGGTCGTGGCGCAGCACGAAGCCGTCGCGCAGCATGTAGTTCTCGATGGCGGCGATGGTGCCCAGCACGCGCGGGTCCGACGGCGGCAGGAATCCCACCGCCGGCAGCAGCAGGATGCTGGCATCCAGAACCGGTGAACCGTAGGACTGCACAAAGCTGTTCTGCTCGGCGTCAAAACCCCTGCTGCAGACATCGTGATGGATGGCGGCGCGGATCGCCCGCCATTTCGGCAGCGGCGCCTGCAGGCTGAACATTTCTGCGCTGCGGATGCCGCGATCGAACGCCACCCAGCACATCACTTTCGACGACACATAGTGCTGGCCGTCGCCACGGCGCTCCCAGACGCCATGGTCCGGCCGATCCCAGACCGAGGCGAGATGCTCCAGCACCTCGCGCTCCACCGCCCATGTGCCTTCGTCAAGCTCCAGCTTCGCCACACGCGACTGATGGAAAGCGTCGATCAACTCGCCATAGACGTCGAGCTGCAACTGCGCGTGGGCGGCGTTGCCGACCCGGACCGGCCGCGCGCCTTCATAGCCCGGCAGCCAGCCGGCCTCCCATTCCAGCAGCCGGCGCTGGCCCATGATGCCGTACATGATCTGCATGTTGGCTGGGGCGCCAGCGGCTGCGCGCAGCAGCCAATTGTGCCAGGCGACGGCTTCGCCGGTATAGCCGCTGTTCATCAGCGCCAGCAGCGTGAAGGTGGCGTCGCGCAGCCAGCAGAAGCGGTAGTCCCAGTTCCTGTCGCCGCCGAGCTTCTCCGGCAGCGATGTCGTCGGCGCCGCGACAATGCCGCCGGACGGCGCATAGGTCAGCGCCTTCAGCGTGATCAGCGAGCGCATCACCAGATCGCGATGGCCATCCTCATAGGTGCAACGGCCCGACCATTCCGACCAGAAATCCTCGGTATCCTTCAAGGCGGCCACGGGATCGATCTCCGCCGGCACCTTCAGGTGCGATGGCCCATAGGTCAGCACGAACGGCACGGTCTCACCGGCATCGACGGTGAACTCCGCCACCGTGGTCATGTTCTCGCCGCGGATTTCGACCGGCGTGCGCAGCACGGTCATGTCCGGCCCGCAGATCGCCAGCAGCGCGCCATCGTCCGTGCGCTTGACCCAGGGAATGTCGACGCCGAAGCCGAAGCGGATCACCAGATCCATGCGCATGGCAACGCTGCCGCGCTCGCAGCTTACCAGCCGCACGATATCGGAGGCGACGCCGCGCGGCGGCATGAAGTCAATCAGGGCGACGACGCCGTCGGCCGTCTCGAAACGCGTCTCCAGGATCAGCGTATCGCCGCGATAGCTGCGGGAGCAGCGGATCACCCCGGCCGCCGGCGCGATCTGCCAGTGGCCATTGCGCTCGTCACCGAGCAGCGCGCAGAAACAGGCGTCGGAGTCGAAGGCCGGCCAGCACAGCCAGTCGATCGAGCCGTTGCGGTCGACCAGCGCTGCGGTCTCGCAGTCCCCGATCAGCGCGTAATCTTCAATCGGGCCCGGCAAGGCTCAGGCCGCCTGCGCCGAGCGGTCGGCGATGGCGACCTGCAGTGCCGGCAGGTCGATCACGCCGGCGATCTTGTCGATCGCCACCGGCAGCCGTTGCCGCCAGTTCGGGTGCTCATCAATGGTGCCGGGAATGTTGGGCTGGTCGATCACGCCCAGCAGATCCTCCAGCGCGATCGCCAGCAATCGGGTCTGGGTCCGTGCCAGGAACTGGGCGACCGCATACAGGCCGTCGCTGGAGATCGCCTGATGGCGCAGCGCGTCGCGAAGCATGGCGATGGCGTGATGGCGGGAATCGTCGCTCTCGCCGGGATCGATGCCGAGCGACCGCTTCAGCGCCAGGTCGCTGAGGCCTTGCCAGCCGGCAAAGGTCGGCAGGTCATGGGTGTTGAACGTCACCAGCGCATCGGGTGCGTAGTGGTCGATACCGCGGAACGCACCGTGGTCGTCTCGCTCGAACATCATCACCATATACGACCAGATACCCCAGTCCCGCAGTTCCTCGCGAAAACCATCCGGCACGGTGCCCAGATCCTCGCCAATCACCACGCAGCGGTTGGCCACGCTTTCCTGCGCTGTGACCGCGAGCAGTGCCTGCAGCGGCATCTTCACATAGGCGCCGTTGTCGGCGGCGTAGCCGTGCGGCACCACATAGAGGCGGTTCAGGCCCAGCACGTGATCGAGCCTGATCGCGCCGGCATAGCGCATGGAGGCCCGCAGCATGTCCCTGAACGGCGCGAAGGATTGCACCTCGAGCCCGCCGCCGTTGAAGCCGGCCAGGCCCCAGTTCTGTCCGGCGGGCTGCAGCGCATCCGGCGGTGCGCCGATCGACAGATGCCGGGACACCGCAATCTGTTCGTTCCAGGCATCGAAGCCGCCGCTCTGCACGCCGACGGCGACGTCGAGATAAAGCCCGACCTTCAACCCCAGCGTCCGTGCGTGATCGCGGGAGTCCCGCAACTGCTGATCGGCGCACCATTGCACGAACTTGACGAATTCGATTTCCGGCGCGTCCGGCCCGGCATGCAGCTCCGCCAATCTGGCGTCGTCCGGCTGCTGCCACTCATTCGGCCAGTCCCACCAGGCGCAGTTGAACTTGTGGCGAAGCACCTCGAAACAGGCAAAGCGCGACAACGTGACACCGTGCGCTGCGCGAAACTTGGCGAATGCCTGGCTTCGCTTGGCGTCGGGCCTGCTCTTGAAGGCCGCGAAGGTCGAACGCAGCGCGCGCCACTTGAGCTCGGCGACAGCGATGTAGTCGACCACCGCGGCCTGACGCAGCCGGGCCAGCGTGTCAGCGTCGCCGGCGACCATGTCGGCAGAGAATTCCGCAATCTTTTCGACGTCGATATAGAGCGGATTGAGAAACAGCCGGCTGTTCGGGGAATACGGGCTGCAATCGGTCGGACGGTCATCGAACAACACGTGCAGCGGATTGAGACCGACACCCTCGGCGCCGAGCCTCGCCGCCAGTTCGAGCAGCCGGTCCAGGTCCGTGAAATCACCGATGCCCCAGTTGCGCTCCGAACGCAGGCCATAGAGCTGTGCCGCCAGGATCCAGGAGCGGTCGAATTCGCCGCGGAACGCCTTGGCGGGCGCCACGATGACGGGCGCCTCCTCGGAGAACAGCGAGGCATCGGTGAGGCGCAGGCGCCAGACGCCGATCGGCAGGTCGAGCGGCCACAGGATGCTGCGCTCCCCGGTCTCGCCCTCGGCGATGACTTTGACGCCGTCAAGGATTTCCCACTTCAGCGGGAGGCTGGTCGCCTCGGCGAGATAGGACCGCTCGGCCTGCCCCGCCCGCACCACCACCGTCTGCTCCAGAAACCGGTGCGGCGCGCGGACCGGCATGGCATCGAGGATAATCTTCAGGGCGGCAGCGTCAGTGGTATGCCAATGTCCCTGTCCATCGTGAAATCCGGTCTGGATTCCGAGCTCCGCGGCTTTGCTGTAAAGGTCCATAAGGCACGCCGTTTGCATCGCAACATGCTGTCAACATTGCGAAAAGATGAATTTTACGAAGAGGATAGCCGTCTTCAACGCACGTGCTTAAGCTGAGTTCCCGTTGGAACTAACGCCCGTCACAAGGCTTTGTATATGATCGGACCGTCTCTCTTCCGCAACCGAATTGGGACGACACTCATTGCTGGTGGCACCCCTGTGAACAAAACCACACAAATTGTGGAGAGCATCGCGACCAGCGGGGCTTTCCAGATCGAAAACATTTATCCGCTGGTCGACGGCGGCCGCTTTCCGGTGAAACGGATCGTTGGCGAGCCTATCGAGGTTTGGGCCGACATCTATCGCGACGGGCACGAGATCATCGCCGCGGCGCTGGTGTGGCGGCTGGAGACGGACCGCGCCTGGAAGCGGGCGCCGATGAAATTCGACATCAACGACCGCTGGGGTGGCTCGTTCACCCCCGACGCGCCAGGACGTTATGTCTTCGCCATCGAGGCGTGGACGGACGAATTCGCCACCTGGCGCCACGGTTTCGAACTGAAACTGAAGGCCGGTCAGGACGTCACGCTGGACGCCCTGGAAGGCGCGGCCATGTTGACCAAGGCCCAGGCCGGCGGACCCGACGCCTCGGCGACAATCGTGCGCCATTGCGAAGAGTACCTGCAGAGCGGCGAGACCGAGCCGCTGCTCGCGCCTGACCTGCAGCTTGCCATGGCCGAGAGTCAGTTGCGGCCGGACCTCACCCGCTCGCCGCTGATGCCGCTGACGATCGATCGTGTCCGGGCCCGCGACGGCGCCTGGTACGAAATGGTGCCGCGCAGCCAGAGCACGGTGCCCGGCCACCACGGCACGTTCCGCGACTGCATCGCCCGGCTGCCGGACGTGGCGGCGATGGGGTTTGACGTGGTGTATTTCACGCCGATCCACCCGATCGGCGTGAAGAACCGCAAGGGCCGCAACAATTCGCTGACGGCGGAGCCCGGCGATGTCGGCAGCCCCTACGCCATCGGCGGCAAGGAAGGCGGTCACGACGCCATCCATCCCGAACTCGGAACCATGGAAGATTTCAAGGCCTTCGTGGACGCCTGCGCGCTGCTGAACATGGAAGTGGCGCTGGACATCGCCGTGCAGTGTTCGCTGGATCACCCCTGGCTCACCGAGCATCCCGACTGGTTCAAGCGCCGTCCGGACGGTACGATGAAATATGCCGAAAATCCGCCGAAGAAATACGAGGACATCGTCAATCCCGATTTCAGCTGCGAGGATGCCGGCTCGCTGTGGAATGCGCTGCGCGACGTGATCCTGTTCTGGGTCGACCACGGCGTGAAGATCTTCCGCATCGACAATCCGCATACCAAGCCGCTGCGGTTCTGGGAATGGATGATTCACGAGGTCCAGCTCAAGCACCCCGACGTGCTGTTCCTGGCCGAGGCCTTCACCCGCCCGAAGCTGATGAAAGGCCTGGCCAAGCTCGGCTTCTCGCAATCCTACACCTATTTTACCTGGCGCACCCAGAAATGGGAGATCGAGCAGTACCTCGTCGAACTCACCGGCTATCCGGAGCGCGAGTTCTACCGGCCCAACTTCTTCGTCAATACGCCGGACATCCTGCCCTTCCATCTGCAGAGCGGCGAGGAATGGATGTTCAAGATGCGGCTGGCGCTCGCCGCGTCGCTGTCGTCGACCTATGGCATCTACAACGGCTTCGAACTGCTCGAACACGATCCGATTCCCGGCAAGGAAGAATACCTCCACTCCGAGAAATACGAAATCAAGGTGCGCGACTGGGACCAGCCGGGCAACATCAAGCCGTACATCCGCGACATCAACAATGCCCGCCGTGCCAACCCGGCGCTGCAGCAGACCAGCAACCTGCGTTTCCTGCCGGTCGACGACGGCAACGTCATCGGCTTTGTCAAGGAATCTGTGGACCAGCACAACACCGTGGCGGGAGCGATTTCGTTGTCGCGCGACGTCCACGAGTTCTGGTTGCCGATCAATTCGCAGGTGATGGTCGACGGCGAACGCCGCGACATCGCCGCGGTGGAGAACCTGATCACCGGGGAGCGCCATCCCGTGGAATGGGGCGGCCTCCGCGTTCGCATCGACCCGATGCGCGATCCTGCCATCTTCTTCCGCTGCCTCGCCTGAAAGCACTGAGTTATGAATGTCATGCCAACCATCGACGCGACTGTCTCGCCGGGCGCAGAGAAAGACGATCACCTGTGGTACAAGGACGCGATCATCTACCAGCTGCACGTCAAGGCGTTTGCCGACAGCAACAATGACGGCATCGGCGACTTCGCCGGACTGACGGAGAAGCTCGACTACCTGCAGGATCTCGGCGTGACCGCGATCTGGCTGATGCCGTTCTATCCGTCGCCCGGCCGCGACGACGGCTACGACATTGCCGATTACGGCTCAATCCATCCCGACTTCGGCACCATGAAGGATTTCCGCCGCTTCATTCACGAGGCGAAGCGGCGCGGCCTGCGCGTCATCACCGAGTTGGTGATCAACCATACCTCGGACCAGCATGACTGGTTCAAGCGCGCGCGACGCAGCCCGGCCGGCTCCAGCGCCCGCGACTGGTATGTGTGGAGCGATACCGACAAGAAATACGAAGGCACCCGGATCATCTTCACCGACACCGAGAAGTCGAACTGGACCTGGGACACCGAGGCCAACGCCTATTACTGGCATCGCTTCTTCTCGCACCAGCCAGACCTGAACTTCGACAATCCCCGCGTGGTGTCGGCGGTGGTGCAGGTGATGAAGCGCTGGCTCGATGCCGGCGTCGACGGATTCCGTCTCGACGCGATCCCCTATCTGGTGGAGCGCGACGGCACCAACAACGAGAACCTCCCCGAGACCCACAAGATCATCAAGCATCTGCGCGCCGAGCTCGACGCCTACGCGCCGGGCAAGCTGCTGCTGGCCGAGGCCAACCAGTGGCCCGAGGACGTGCAGCAGTATTTCGGCGACAGCGACGAATGCCACATGGCGTATCACTTCCCGCTGATGCCGCGCATGTATATGGCGATCGCCCAGGAGGACCGCTTCCCGATCACCGACATCATGCGCCAAACCCCGGACATTCCGCAGGACTGCCAGTGGGCCATGTTCCTGCGCAACCATGACGAACTGACGCTCGAAATGGTCACCGACGTCGAGCGCGACTATCTGTGGTCGACCTACGCTAACGACCCGCGCGCGCGCATCAATGTCGGCATCCGCCGCCGCCTGGCGCCGCTGATGGACAACGACCGCCGCAAGATCGAGCTGATGAACTCGATGCTGATGTCGTTTCCCGGCACGCCAATCATCTATTACGGCGACGAGATCGGCATGGGCGATAACATCTATCTCGGCGACCGCAACGGCGTGCGCACGCCAATGCAGTGGACGCCGGACCGCAACGGCGGCTTCTCGCGCGCCGATCCCGCACGGCTTTATGCGCCGACGATCATGGATCCGGTCTACGGCTACGAGTCCGTCAATGTGGAGGCGCAGTCGCGCAGCCTGTCGTCGCAGCTCTCCGCGACCAAGCGGTTGATGTCGGTGCGCAAGTCGACGCTTGCCTTCGGCCGCGGCACCATGCTGTTCATCCGCCCGAGCAACCGCTCGGTGCTGTGCTATGTCCGCCAGTATGGCGACGAGGTGATCCTCTGCGTCGCCAACCTGTCGCGCTCGGCGCAGGCCACCGAACTCGATCTGTCGCCGTGGAAAGACCGCGTGCCGCTGGAAATGCTGGGCCGCACCAGCTTCCCGCCGATCGGCGAATTGCCCTACATGATCACGCTGGCGCCCTACGGCTTCTACTGGTTCCTGCTGGAAGAGCGCAAAGCCTCCGACCACGTATTGCCCACGGCGGTGCCGGAATTCGAAACCCTGGTGGTGCCGCTCGGCTCTTCCTGGATGTCGCTCGGCCGCACCCGCGGCGTATTCGAGCGCGACGTGCTGCCGTCCTACCTGTCGCGCACGCGCTGGTATCCGGAACGCTCCGCCAAGGCGATCCAGCCCCGCGTCACCTCGGCGGTGCCGTTCTGCGACATCGGCGACAACCGCCCGTGGCTGGCCTTCTTCGAGACCACCCAGCGCGGCGTGAGCACCCGCTACGTGCTGCCGATGCGCATCGAGTGGGTGCGCTTCGACCGCGAAAAATACAATCCGCGCGCTTTCGCGGCCGTGCGCCAGGGCGCCCGGGAGGGCACGCTGCTGGATGTCGCGACCGACCAGATCTTCATCGAGCTGCTGCTGTATAACCTGCGCAAGGAATTGACGGTCGAGGACGAGGAAGGCGCGCAGGGCGCCCGCCTGGAATTCCGGCCGACCGCCCGCTTGCTGGAAATGCCGGTCAAGCCGCTGACGCACATCCGCGCGGTGGAAACCGAGCAGTCCAACAGCACGGCGCTGGTCGACAGCGACTATGTGGTGAAGATCTATCGCAAGCTGCAGGCCGGCATCAATCCGGAGATCGAACTCGGCCGGTTCCTCACCGACGTGGCGGGCTTCGCCAATACGCCGGCGCTGCTCGGCAGCGTCGAGCTGATCGAGGGCGACCAGCAGAGCGCGATCGGGATTGTCCATGCCTTCGTGCAGAATCAGGGCGATGCCTGGACCGTTACCGCTGCCTATCTCGACCGCTTCGTCGACGAGCAGAAGCTGCTCGCCAATGGCGCAGAGAAGGCGGAAAGCGAGGAACAGGTTCCGTACCTGCGCTACATGTCGCAGACCGGCCGCCGCGTTGCCGAGATGCATGTCGCGCTCGCCGGCCACGCGGAAATCCCGGACTTCAAGCCGGAACCGACCACGGCGGACGACACCAGGCTATGGATAGGCGAAATCCTGAAACGCGCCGAGCACGTGTTCGACAGCCTGCAGCAGTCCCGCGCAGCAGCGAAAGAATCCGACCGGGCGCTGATCGATCAACTGCTGGCGCAGAGCGAGACCTTGCGCGGTCGCCTGCTGGCACTACTGCCCGCAGATATCGACACCGCGAAGATCCGCCATCACGGCGACTTCCATCTCGGCCAGATGCTGATCGTCAAGGACGACATCTTCATCATCGATTTCGAGGGCGAACCGCGCCGTCCGCTCGAGGAGCGCCGGCGCAGGGCGCCC
>DATCUS010000353.1:0-6269 GCA_036561845.1 Tardiphaga sp.
GCCGCCCTGGCCGAGGCCAGGCGTCTGCGCGAGGCGCTGCGCGCCGATCCAGTCCGCGCCCCGGCCGGACTGCTCGACCGCATCATGCAGAAGGCCCGGCAGTCCGACGCTGCGACGGACGAGAGCAAACCCGACGACACGCCGCCGACATCGCCGAAGGGCTCGGCGCTCATTCTCGCGCTGTGCCTGTGCGGCGGCATCTTTGCCGGACAGCTCGCTCACCTGATGGCAGGCAGCGCGATCACCTGATCTCCGTATGTCGTGCCCGCGACAGCGGGGACCATCGACGCCGGCCGTCCAGGTGACGATCGGCCATTCGCCTCGTGCCCAACGGAACGACCGAGGTCATGGGTCCCCGCTTTCGGGGACGCCATGCGGGCCGGCCATCGCAACAGAAGCGGCAATATTTGCCGGGCCAACGGCCATCCTCACGCGCTGCTATCAATTCATGAAATGGCTGCGGCACAGCCATAACTTGCTTTTCGACCGCGCCATGACGCCGCGTTTTCCGCGCATCAAGAATCTCCGCCTGAATCACCTGGAGCGGCCGTTTCAATAAGGAGCGGCAATCAAGTCCACCCCCTCACTGAAGCAGTTCCGGAGCGCAGCGCGCTCTGGAAATCGCCGGAGCGTGCCATGAGCATCACAACCACAGCGGCCACCGCGACGTCGACGGCGGCGACCACCACGACCGCGGCCGCCGCGAGTTCTTCGCTGACCTCGAGCGATTTCCTGAATCTGCTGGTGACCGAAATGCAGAACCAGAATCCGCTCGACCCCACCAGCACGACCGACTTCACCACGCAGGTGACGGCCTATGCCAATTTCGATTCGCAGAAGACGCTCAACAGCAACCTCAACTCGCTGCTGACCTCGTTCAACAGTCTGCTGACGCTGAACTCCTCGAACTACATCGGCCAGACCGTCACCGCCAAGGCGGCCACTGCGACGCTGGAAAACGGCTCGATCTCCTACGGCTACTCGCTGGACTCCGCCGCCTCCGCCGTCACGCTCACCGTCAACGATTCATCCGGCAACGCCGTATGGACCGGCAGCGGCACCACCACCGCAGGCCAGAACAGCTTCACCTGGGACGGCACCAAAACCGACGGCACGCAACTCACCGACGGCGGCCAGTACACACTGACGGTGACCGCCACAAATTCCAGCGGCGCCGAGATCTCCGGCTACACGACCGTGTCCGGCAAGGTCAGCAGCATCGACAGCTCCAGCGGCACCGCGAAGCTGCTGGTCGGAACCACTGCGCTCGATATCACCAGCGTCATCGGCGTCAAATCCTGAACCAATCCGGAGTCAAGTCATGAGTCTTTCAGGAGCACTATCCTCAGCGATTTCCGCGCTGAGCGCGCAGAGCGCCAACATCGCGATGATCTCCGACAATATCGCGAACTCCTCCACCGTCGGCTACAAGACCACCAGCGCGTCATTCGAGTCGCTGGTGAGCAATTCGTCGGGCTCAAAGACCTATTCGTCGGGCGGCGTCAACACGCTGTCGACATCGAACATCTCGACGCAGGGGCTGCTGACCACCACCACCAGCGCCACCGACATGGGCATCCAGGGCAACGGATTCTTTCCGGTGACGACGGCGCTGACCGGCGGCACCACCGAATATACCCGCAACGGATCGTTTTCCGTCGACAGCAGCGGCTACCTGACCAGCAGCGGCGGCGCCTATCTGCTCGGCTGGCGCACCGACGCCGACGGCAACGTGGTCGGCAATGCCTCGAGCGACAATCTGGTGCCGATCGATACCAGCATCGCGGCGACCAGCGGCAGCGCCACCACCACGACCAAGGTGGAGGGAAACCTGCCGGCGGACGCCGCCACCGACGCCACCTTCACCAACTCGATTTCGGTGTACGATTCGCTCGGCACGGCCCAGACGATCCAGGCGACCTGGACCAAGACCGGCTCCAACACCTGGAGCGGAACATTCGCCAATCCGACATCGTCGTCGGATTCCACGACCGCCACCGGAACGACGACCGGATCGGTCACTGTCACCTTCAATGGCGACGGCACGCTGGCGAGCACGACTCCGAGCCCCGCCACCATCAGTGTGGCAGGCTGGACCACCGGCGCCACCAACAGCACGATCACGCTGGATCTCGGGACGGTCGGCGGCACCGATGGACTGACCCAGTACTCGTCGACCACAACCACGCCCACAGCCGATCTGACCAGCGAATCCGACGGCCTGGCGTTCGGCAAGCTGAGCAGCGTCGCGGTCGGCGACGACGGCAACGTCAACGCCACCTACTCCAACGGCAAGACCATCGCGATCTACAAGGTCCCGGTGGCCACCTTCACCGCGCAGGATCAACTGCAGGCCGACAGCGGCGGCCTTTACAAGGCTACCGCGGCATCCGGCAGCGCCGTGCTCCAGGCCTCCGGCACCAACGGCGCCGGCACCATCAACGGCGGCACGCTGGAGGCCAGCACCACCGACACCAACACGGAATTCAGCAGCATGATTTCCGCGCAGCAGGCCTATTCGGCGGCGTCGCAGGTGATCACGGCGGTCAACAAGATGTTCGACACGCTGATCTCGAGCATGAGGTAGGCCGTCATGTCCGACAACCGCAATGACGAAGCGCTGTTCGACAGTCTGCGTCGCCTGGTCGCCACTGCAAAAACCGTGCGGCAGCAGCGCGACCGGCGCAGCGTGCTGTCGCTGGAAGCCGACATCCGCGCGTTGCGCGCCGAACTCAACCGACGCTGCGCCGTGCTGACGGCGCAGATGAAAGATGCCGGTGCGCGGACCACGGCGATCAACGCCTATGCGCGCACCGGATCCCTCGCACGCGGCCTGCCGCACGCGCGCCAATAACAGCCAACGGAGTGCCCCACATGATCAACCAAAAATCTCCGCGCCACGCGGTTGCCACCACCGACGGAAGCCGCATCGAGGATCTGATCGAACTGATCGATGCCCTGATCGATGTGGTCACCGAGGAGAACATCGCGCTGGCCATGGGGCTGCCTGCCTCGCAGTCGCGCCACACCCAGCGCAAGCTGCAGCTCGCCGACCTGTTCGAGAAATGGGTCAAGGAAGCGCCGATGAGAAACCTGCTGCTGCAGACGCCGAACCGGCCACTGCAGCACAAGGTGCTGGCGCGGGTCGACGACCTGCGCCTGTCGATGGACGAGAACATGACGCGGCTGCGCGCCGCGATCGAGGCCAGCCAGCGCCGCATCGATGCGGTGATGGCCGCGATCCGCGAGCAGATCTCGGACAATTCGCCCTACGGCGCCAGCGGCCGCGTCAACGGCCATTCCGCATCCTACGCCCGCAGCATCCGGGCTTAAACTCCGCAAGCAGCGAGGCACCCCGTGTCACTCGACGTCGCACGCAGCATAGCCGTCAGCAGCCTGATGGCGACGCAGGTCCAGATCAGCGTTGCCTCGGCGAACGTCGCCAATGCGAGCACCACCGGCTACACGGTCAAGACAGCCGTTCAGGCGGCGACGGTGAGCGGCGGAGTCGGCACCGGCACGACCATCACCGCCATCACCAGCAATGTCGACAAGCTGTTGCTGAAATCGCTGGTGGCGGCGACCTCGGAGCTCGGCTCCGCCAGCACCAGCAACGACTATCTCGACCAGTTGCAGGCCCTGTATGGCAGCACCACCGGGGTTGACAGCACAGGCACGTCGCTGGCCAACACGCTGGCCTCGCTCGAGACGGCGATTTCCTCGCTGTCCGGCACCACCAGCAGCGCAGCGCTGCAGGCCAACACCGTCAGTGCGCTCGACGATCTGGCTGCGCAGCTGCGCGATACGTCGAGCGGGATCCAGGACCTGCGCAACAATGCCGACACCGCCATTTCCTCGGCCGTCGACGACGTCAACACCCAGTTGAAGGCCATCGCCAGCCTCAATGCCCAGATCAAACAGGCGGCGGCGACCGGCCAGGCCACCGGCGACCTGGAAGACCAGCGCAACACCGCGCTGCAGGACGTCGCGTCCAAGATGGATGTGAACTACTACATTTCATCCACCGGCGACATGCAGGTCTTCACGACCTCGGGGCAGGCGCTGGTCGACAGCACCGCGCATACGCTGAGCTTCACGGCCGCATCCTCGGTAACCGCTGCCTCGACCTACACGGCAGGCTCGACCACCGGGCTGAGCGGCATCAGCGTCAACGGCGTCGACGTCACCTCGTCGATTACCTCGGGTGACATCGGCGCCCTGATCACCCTGCGCGACACCACCCTGCCGGCGGCGCAGGCCCAGCTCGACCAGCTGGCAAACACGCTGGCCTCCAGCCTCAACGCGGTGTCGAACTCCGGCACCTCGGTGCCGCCGCCGGCGACCCTGACCGGCACGACCGCGGTGACGTCCAGCACCGCCCTGTCAGCGACCGGCACGGTGCGCATCGCGGCCGCCGACTCATCCGGCAACCTTGTCTCCTATGGCGATATCGACCTCTCGACCATCTCCACGGTCGGCGACCTGGTGACGGCGATCAACGGCATTTCCGGGCTCAGCGCGTCGATCGATTCGAGCGGCCATGTGGTCATCGCCACCTCGAACAGCAGCAACGGCGTCTCGATCAACGAGATGACCAGCGCCGTCGGCAGCCCGGCCGTGGGCCTCTCGGATTATCTCGGCCTCAACGATCTCGTCACCGGGACCGGCGCCTCGAACATTGCGGTGCGCAGCGACATCCTGAAAAATTCCGGGCTGCTGCAGGTCGCCACATTGGACTCGTCGGCGACGTTGACCACCGGAAAACAGGTGCTCAGCTCCGGCTCGACAACCGTCACCGACGCGCTCTACGACACGCTCACCGGTTCGACCAGCTTCAGTGCCGTCGGCGGCCTCGGCGCCAGCACCGGCTCGTTCGCCGACTATGCGGCCAACATCGTTTCCAACGTCGCCTCCAAGGCCGCCACTGCGGCCACCAATTACACCGCCAAGGAAACCACGCTGTCGACGTACTCCAGCGCGATGTCGTCGCAATCCGGGGTCAATCTCGACGAGGAGACCGCGAAGATCAGCACCCTGCAGAACCAGTACACCGCGGCGTCGCAGCTGATCCAGTCGATCAACGCGATGTTCTCGGCGCTGATGACCGCCGTCCAGAGCACCTAGGAGCCCTGATCATGGGAATGCGCGTCGCCACTTTCGCGAACAGCCAGCAGATGATCGCTGCTGCCCTGAAGACGCAGAGCATCATGTCCGACCAGCAGACGCAGGAAGCCTCGGGCGTGATCTCGTCGGATTTCGGCGGGCTGGGCTCCACCACGCAGCAGGTGCTCAACCTGCAGGTCTCGGTGACGCGGGCGCAATCCTATATCGACGCCGCAACGCAGACCGACAGCAAGATCCAGGTGATGTATTCGGCGGTCAATTCGATCGCCGACCTGACGACCGAGTTTCGCAGCCTGCTCACCGCCGCCACCAATTCGGCAAGCACCGACTCGGCCAGCGTGACCCAGTCGGCGCAGGAGATGCTGTCAACGATGGCCTCGCTGCTCAACACACAATATAGCGGCAACTACCTGTTCGGCGGCTCCCGTACCGAGCAGGCGCCGGTCGACGTCTCCAGCACCACCTATGCGGCGGCGACGTCGCCATCGACGGCGGACACCAGCTACTATCAGGGCGACAGCGCGGTCGCCTCGGTGCGGGTCTCCGACAGCCAGACGGTGTCCTATGGCGTCACCGCCGACAACACGGCCTTTGAACAGATCATGCGGGCGATGAACCTGGTGGCCAACAACTCGCCGCTGTCGACCGATACGCTGAACGAGGCGCTCGATCTGGCCGACAGCGCCATCGACGCCATCGGCGTGGTGCAGACGAGAATCTCCAATGCCTCGTCGTCGATCGAAAAGGCCAGCGCCTCGCAGACCGACTACCAGTCCTACGCGCAGACGCTGGGCACCGACCTTTCCAGTGTCGACGTCGCCGCGGTGACGGCGTCGCTGGCGACCTACCAGGCGCAGCTGACGGCGTCCTATTCGGCGATCGCCAAGGTTCAGGGTCTCAATCTCGCGAGCTACCTGAGCTGAGTTGCATGCGTGCCATGCACGTCGCGGGCCTGCCGTGTCCCAGGCAGCCCGCGCGCCGAAGATAAGGTTTGAACGTGTCCCCGCGTCGGATAGGGTGCGCGCGATCAAACGGGGAATTGACATGAGCTTGTCGGGGATTTTTGCGCGCGTCGTCGCGGTGATCGGTGGAGCGGCGCTGCAGTGGCGACGGCTGCAGGGCGCAACACCCGCGCCGGCCTGGGG